>NZ_CAMPPP010000011.1:0-205215 GCF_946901175.1 Pseudomonas sp. Marseille-Q5117
GTTGCCTGCCCCGGTGGATCTCACCTCGCACATAGCTGCCACCTATTCGCCGCGTGAGATCCGGCGATCGATGGCTGCCCATCAGCATCCGCAGGAGAAGCATTTTGGATAAGATCGTCCCCGACCCACCCCTCGAACCCACCACCCCCCTCGAACAAACCATCCGCGCCGACGACCTCGCGAAAAACCGCGAAGCGATCAAGCGCGCTCTCGATTTCTACCTTTGCCCGCAGCCTGGCAAGTCGCATCCGCCCAGCACTATGTTTCTGATTCAGCCCGACATCGACACTGAAAGCCTGCTCGCCCATGCCTGTGAATCACTGGCTTCAGCCAATACCCTGGCCAGTGATTTCGCCGATCAACTGGGCCGTCCGCAACGCAATACGGCTTTGGCGATACAGCAGATCATCATGCTCGCCGAGCTGGCGGTGAATCGGGCGCTGGATCGGGTTGACCCGCGTAGTTGAGTCAGGCGCGCAAATGTCGGCTCGGACATAAAAAAACCACTGGGCCGCCGGGCCCAGTGGTTCTTCTCGACGTGCAATCAGATTTACGTCACCTGCACCAGCTTGATGTCAGTTACCAGCATGCTGATCAACGTCCGCAGGTATTTGAAGCCCTCGTCTTTTTTGCCCCATCGATCAATGAACAACAAGCCTCGGTCGTTGACCTGAATCGGTGTGACCACTATTTCGCCAGCCTTGGATTTATGCACCAGACGCGTTCCGCTGGTGCCCTCGTTTTCGATCAGGAACAGCCCGGGGTGAGTCAGTTTACTGCGGCTGACCGGTGGCGCAGGGGCAATCTCCTTCTTGCCTGCGACTGCGAGGTTCATCGTGAAATCACTGCGCACAGCCCGTGCGCCGATGGCTTTTTCCGGGATTATTGTCGCCCACGCGCCTTGTTGGATCGAGCTGGCGAGATCAGGCGCACTGTCGCGAACATGAAGGCTGACCGCGCTCAGCGTTTCCCCCAGCCCCGGAACGCCGAGACTGTAGTTGGTCTGCGTGCTGTCGATGAGCGCGATCCATTTATGCGGTCCGTGGACCAATTGATCGGCTTTGATCGTTTCAGTGGCGAAGTAGCTGAACATCTCCTTCCTCGACAACTCGGGATCAGGCAATCCCTTGACGTTGTAACTGGCGACGCAATCAATGGCCCTGATGCGGATGTTGTATTTGGCCGCCGCCTCACATACCTCGTTGTAATTGTCGGTACCCACATAACCACTCGGCCGATCCGCGCTGAGCATGTGCAGATGAGTCTTGAGTCGCTCGGGCATCCGTTGGGTCAGGTGAAAGATGTCCAGATCCGCCTGATGCAGATCGGTGTATATACGCTCCAGGTACAACGTGTCATAACCCGCATCCTTGAATGCCTCCATGTGTTTCCTGAGCAGCGCCTTGCCTGATACTTCGGTTGGGTTTTCACCGATCAGGAGATTCAAGCGACCGTCTGCCAGTTTTTGCAAAAACGTGTCGAAGGTTTCCTCGGCGGTGATCGTCGGGAGCGCCGCTGTTGTTGCAGGTTTGAACTCGGCCAATGTATCTCTGGCCGCTTTGCCCAAGCGCTGGCGTGCGCCAACAAAAGCGCTGAATAACAGCCGGTCGCCTTTCGCGGGCTCGTAAAAACTGTTCAAGCCGTTACTGTCGCGCATCAGCCTGACAACACCCTCGTGAAACGACGGCGCCATATCGTAGTCGCCCAATTGACTGGAAGTCGTGGCAGTTGCCGCTGGCTTGGAGACCGGCCGAGGTGCTTTGTACACGGTCGGCATCTGCACCAGATAATCGCCTTGGGCCGTCGCACTCCCGGCGGTTGCTGCGGGAGAGTCCAGGCCAATGCGAGCGGGTTGATACAGGTCGACATCTTCAACACGCACGGCTACAGCGTCGTGCAAATCGGCCAGCCCCGGGGTGTTATCGAAGGTACTCATGCGTGACTGCTCGGTCAGGACAATCCAGCGGTCTTCAGGGGCGTCGGCGATGTTGGCTGCAAGGGTCTGGTGCGAATAGAAGTTGCGGATGCTGTTGCTGCGTGGCGTCAGAGGCGAGATCGTCGACATCGCCATGAAGTGCTCCAGTTGGTAGCTGGTAGAGGCATCCAGTGCATGAATCTGGAGTCCCTTTTCTTGAGCTGCACGCACAAGTGCTCGATAAGAGTAGAGCGAACCCTCTGCGTGCCCCAGTGCCTTGTCGACGGCTTTGAGATGATCTTTGATGTGCTTCCAGCTTTCACCTTTGTTCAACTTTTGCAGCTTGGGATAAAAGACGTCTCCCGCGACATACTCAACATAAAGGCGCTTGAAACCCTTGGCCACGAGCGCGTCCATATTTTCAATCAGCACTTTTTTGCTGGCGATGGAGCCGGGCGCGGCGCCAATCACCAGATTTTTTCCTTTGCATGCGTCGCTGGCGATCAATTGTGCAAACGAGGCGTCGGCGGCCACGTCAGGGACCCGAGCGCGAACAGGCCGCGGGGCGAGTTCGGCGAAATGACGGTTCGCGTCTGCGGTGAGTTTGTCGACCTGTTTCAGGTAAGCGATTCGTGTTTTTGCGAGTCCATCGACTACGCCGATCACGGTCGCGAGGGGTGACGTACCCATGTAATCCTGCCCACTCGCCAGGACGCTGGCGCGGAACTGCGGATCCATTACCGCCTCGATGCGCTGCCGGTACTTTTGCGCCACGCCATAGTCTTTGTGCGGACCGGGTGTCTCGGGCACGGCGTCGTACTTCGGCGCGCCGCCGACCATGCCGCTGCGCCTCATTGTTCCGTCAAGATCGGGCACGACGAGAATACCGGTCGAGACGGGAGGGTCACTCATTTTCATCTGATAAAGCAAATAACGACCCAGTGCGTCGGGATCGTGCTTGGCGTAGTAAAAACTCCCTCTGAACTGGACCAGACGCAAACTGTGCCATTGCGGTGCTGGGGCTACCTGATCAATCAGTCTCACGACACCCTGCTGTTCGTTGCCAGCACTGGCGATCCCTTTACGCAACAGCCGACGCACGGGCTTGAGTGAGCGCAAGGCGGGACGCAGATCGGTCAACACTGCGCCGGTACTGTTGAACAAGTAACCGAGCAGGTGTTGGAAGGCTTCGCCGTGGTCCCCTTGGCGATAAGCGTGCAGCGCGAGCATGGCGTCCTTGAAGGCCAGCAGCAGACCGGTGCTCAGGCTTAGCAGCGGAAAGGGCGCGGTGGCGATGGCGGTGATCCATTCGACACTGGTCCAGATCAGCCCGGCGATCATTTCGGTCCGGCTGGTGGTGGTGGCGTGGACATTGTCGATTCGCCGTTGCAGCTTCATGTTGTATAGCGCCGTGCGCAGATCGCTGACGGCGTCGGTCGCTGGTGTCGAGTCGTAACGTGGCGGGCTTGGCGTGATTTTATTGAGGTCTTTGGGCAACTGAGTTTTGACGTTTTCGAGGAAAGTGCGAATCCGCGGCTGAGCGCTGACACTGACGCGCAGAACAAAGTATTCGGTCATTCCAGCCTGCTGTTGGAGCAAGTAGTTGAACAGCCGTGCTTCGCGAAAGCTGACACCGTCGGGCGCGTCGGGGGTGTAGAGCAGAACCGGGTTATCACCATGGCTGAACAGCCAGGCGTCGATCACCCATTCGCCGTCGATCATCAAGCGGTGGATGGGGAATTTCGTACGCGTCACTCCAGACGATTCATCCATGCTGGTGATGCTCTGCTCCAGCCATTGCCGATCGCTGCTGGCGATGTGACCCTGCAGCTGGCATTCCAGCGCAGCGCTTTTCATCTGGCGCTGAGTGATGGCCAGGGTTGCGTTACGGCGGAACTCGTAGCCCTCGCTTGTCGCACTCTGCAGTTCAGCCTTGACCTTGTCGGTGTAACGCTGGCCGATCCACATTCCGGTGACCGAGCGCGCGACGTTCTGCGCGGTGAGGCTGCTGATATCGATATCCGGCGGGCCTTTGAAGCGGGCCGAGCGGGAGAATTTGTCATCGAGAAAACCGATGCCGTCGGCATAGCCGTCGCGATACAGCTGGGTGTAGGTCAACGGCTTCGGGGTCGAGGAGCGCACGATGGAAGTCGGCGAGTAAGCCCATACGGTATCCGGGTCGACATCATTGGCCGGGCGCTTGAGCAAGCGGTTCAGACTGATTTTCGCCTGCTCGTGGACGTAGTCGTTGAAGGCTGGAAAGCGGCTGCCCGACAAGTGATGTTGATTGAAAGCGCGCAATGCGCCCTCGGCCTCCTCGGTGAAGGTCGACAATGCCCGGCGATTGGCTGCTGTTGTCGAGCGATACCAGGTGGGCGTGCTGAAGTCATAGTTGTCGATCCGCGTGGCCAGTACGTGTTCGGCCATGGCTTGCAGGCAATCGACATGGTTGCCGGTGTGCCCGAACGTCACCTTCCGATGCTCCAGCGCATCAGGCTTGAAGCTCAGCCCTGCCAGCACTTTGCGTAGCGTCGGGCGAAAGCGTATCGGCGCACGGCTGATCAGGTAGCCCGCCATGCTGTCGGCGACATCACTGTGCCCGGCCCAGCCCAACAGATGGGTCTGGCATTCGCGTTCACTGGTGAAGGCCTGAAACTGCTGCTCTCGCGGCGCCTGCGGCGTGCACAGCAATACACGTTTGATCACGCCCTTGTCGTCGCTCTGACGCAGCACCCACAGATCTTGCAGTTGCGCGCCGTGCAGCGACAGGGTGGCGGCGCGCAGATGGGCATCGCTGCCGCTGCGCAGGCGCTGGATGAGCTGCAGATCACCGTCTTGCAGGTGCCCTTGGAGTACCGCCGTATGGGCGAGAGCGACGATTCGCAGGTCGAGCATTCGCTCAATGGCGGGTTTGATCGCAGGCTTGGCCTGCATTTCTTTTTGCAAGCGATTGAAGTCGATGCGCGGCTGCAGTTTCAGCGCTTGCCCGACCAGCCACGCCGGTGTCACGTCGGCAAAGGTTTCCGGCAAGGGCGCACCATCATAGGTCAGGGTGGTGTAGTTCAAAAACTCTGATCCCGGTAACTCATCGCCGGTGTGGGGACCGCGCAAGGACAGATCGAGCAAATTGCTCTGATGCGCATAGACGCCATAGCCCGGCACTCGGCGATCGGTGCTGACCTGCAATTTTTCCGGCTCCAGATCGTCGATTCCCAGCTCGTTGCTCAGGCGTTCCAGCCATTGTTCGCGGGCCAGCGCCAACAGGCTGCCTACCGGCTCCATCAGGTCGAGCAAGTGTTGTCGCGCCTGCTGATAGTTGCGCAAGTGCTCGGCCAGTTCGGTCTGCCGTGCAGTGCTGGCGCTGCGGTACCAGTCCGGTGCGCTGTAGCGCAGATGGCGTTCGAACAGGGTCTGTGCGCGCAGCTCCAGGCGTGGAGTGAGATCCGGCTGGGCGGTAGCAATGGCTTTTTCGAGCGCTTCGAGCAACAGCGTTGGGTCTTGTTGCGGGTTGTCGGCGAAACTCAAGGCACGCTCGATATCCTGCGTGCGTTTCTCGATCAGCGCGTCGTAGGTGTGTTCGAACAAGGGTTTGCTGTCGATCGGCGCGAGCGACAGCGGCCAGATCCCTGCGGCACCGACATCGTGATAACGGGTCGGCAGCATTTGCATGAAATCCTCGCGGCCGCTGCGCGAGTTCAGCGACTCGCGCAGATGAGTGTCGAGATCGGCCGGCGAATTGAAGAACTCGATACCGCGTGCAGGTGTGAAAAGCAGGGCGTAGCCGACGCTCTGGTCTTTCAGCAGATCGGGAACTCGGGGGCTGTCCTTTTCCGTTACGACAAAGGCGCCGGCCAGTTCGACGGTGGTGGCCTGATAGCTGAACTGCAATGCATGAATGGCGGGACGCAGCATCGGGGCCAGGTCGAGTTTATTCAGCAGCTCGCCCGCTTGCGGGTGGAGCAGGCGATCGGTGACGGCTTGCCGTGCTTCGTGGCCGATAGCGGTGAATCCGGCGTCGTACGTCAGAAATGTTTTTGCCGGTTTGCCGTCGATCTGATCACGCAGGTCCATGTTGATCAGTTGGGTGTTGAGTCTGATCTTCAGGTTTGCGATCAGCTTTTTGCCTGTGTCGCTTTGCAGGTCGCTGGTTTCGAGCTCTTGGTATAGCGCGCGGCTTCGCTGCTGGTAGCTGGTGCGGTAGGTTTTCAGCTGTTCATTGAGGGTTTTCAGGTAGGTCTGTTCGGTGGTCGGTTTGTGTTCGGGGAGAAGTGGGTCAGGGGTATTGAACAGGTAATCACCGATCTGGTTGAGGTCGCTTTTGATCTCATCGGGGGTGGGGGCGTTGGGGGTGCTCATGGGCACGTTCTCCAGGCTGGGAATGAGGGGCCAGCATGGCGAGGAGGGTGTTTTGTGGGGTGGTATATATGTATGGGTTTGGGGCTGGGTTTGGGTGAGTATCCGTTTCTTCGAGTGTTGCGGCTGGCAGTTTCGCCCTTGCGGCGAGGCACTTTTTCCACTGCGTCGTACGGTCGCTGCGCTCCCACCCCGGATCAATCCCTGCGCTCAGCCTTCCGACGGGCTCCAAAGTCAAAAGCGGACTCGAGCTTGGGCTCATTGTTTTGAGTGGTTAGAAGCGGGTGGTGTCTGGCTTTGGTTTTGTGGTGGATTCGCCACTCATCGGAACGCCGCCCGCCCAACCCTCTCCCCGAGGAGAGGGAGCTGATTTGTGGGGTGTTCAAAATATGCATTCAGCTCGGTATCGCACCTCGGCGCCGTCATCCAACCAACTCGGTCGGTCCCCTCTCCCTCCGGGAGAGGGCTTGGGTGAGGGGCTGTTGATCTGCTCCAAAAGTGGGAGCGAGCCAGCTCGCGAAGCGGCCCGCCAAACCACGACAGATTCAAGCCTGCGCGCTGACCTCCCGGCGACTGACCAACCCCTCCAGCGCCCCACTCAAACTCGCGGCCTTTTCCCCGACCAGCAAATGCCAGACACCGCCATCCAGCTGGCTGACACCCTGGCACCCGAGCGCCTTCAGCTGCGCCTCGGACAATGCCTTGCCATCGGCCAGTTGCAGGCGAATGCGGGTCATGGCGATGCAGTCGAGCTGCAGCACATTGTCACTGCCGCCCAGCGCATTCAGCCATTGCTGCGCTTCACTGCTTGTAAGCGCAACTGTCTTGGGCTCATCGGTAGCAACAACGGTTTCAGCCAGAACCGCACGGCCCAGCGCCGGCATCGCCAAGCGAATTTCATCGGCGATGCTATCAGCAAGCGGCCCGACCACGACCTGCAAACTGCCGCCCTTGCCCGGGCGCACCACGGCCATTGCGCCCAGCGCTTTCAGCTCGGCGTCCGAGGCCTTGTTGCGGTCGACCATCTCCAGGCGCAGTCGCGTTGTGCAGGCACCGACGGTGAGCAGATTCTCGGCGCCGCCCAAGGCTTTGATATACGCACTGGCGCGTTCGGTTTCCGAGAGCACGGCTTTTTCGGCGCTGGCGACGTCTTCGCGCCCCGGCGTCTTCAGATTGAAGCGGCGGATACAGAAGTCGAAGACCAGGTAATAGATGACCGCATAAGCCAGCCCGACCGGCACCACCAGCCAGCCATTGGTCGACTTGCCCCAGCCGAGAATCATGTCGATGAAGCCACCGGAAAAGGTGAAGCCCAGATGAATGTTCAGGCCGTTGGTGATCGCCATCGACAGCCCGGTCAGCAGCGCGTGCAGGAGGAACAGCAGCGGCGCGAGAAACATGAAGGCAAATTCGATTGGCTCGGTGACGCCAGTCAGAAACGAGGTCAGCGCCATCGACAGGAAGATCCCGCCCATCACCTTGCGCCGCTCCGGCAGGGCGTTGCGGTACATCGCCAGGCAGGCGGCGGGCAGGCCGAAGATCATCATCGGGAACATGCCGGTCATGAACTGGCCGCCCTTCGGATCGCCGGCAAAATACCGCGACAGATCGCCGGTCACCAGCGCGCCGGTGGTCGGGTCGGTGAAGTTGCCGAAGACGAACCACGCCATGTTGTTGAGGATGTGGTGCAGGCCGGTGACGATCAGCAGGCGGTTGAACACGCCGAAGACGAACGCGCCGAGGCTGCCGCTTTCCATCATCAGCGCGCCGAACGCGTTGATGCCCTGCTGGATCGGCGGCCAGATGTAGCCGAACAGCACGCCCAGACCCACCGCCGCGAACCCGGTGACGATCGGCACAAAACGCCGGCCACCGAAGAACGCCAGATACTCCGGCAGCTTGATGTCCTTGAAGCGGTTGTACAGCGCGCCGGCCAACAGGCCGCTGACGATCCCGGCGAGCATGCCCATGTTGATCGTCGAGTCGAGCACCTTGAGCGTGGAGATCATCACCAGATAACCGATCACTCCGGCGAGGCCGGCGGTGCCGTTGTTGTCTTTGGCGAAACCGACGGCGATGCCGATGGCAAAGATCATCGCCAGGTTGGCGAAGATCACTTGTCCGGCATCGTGAATGATCGCGATGTTCAACAGGTCCGTGTCGCCCAGGCGCAGCAGCAGGCCGGCAATCGGCAGGATCGCGATCGGCAGCATCAGCGCGCGGCCCAGGCGTTGCAGGCCCTCGATGAAGAGTTGGTACATGGCGTTTGTCCTTTTTGTTTTTGTTAGCGCAGAGGCCAATGTTGATGACAGGCGTGGCGAACGGCGGCGGCGCTGGACAGCTTGAGCAGGTCGCGGCTCAGGCGCTGACATTCGGCTTCATGCAACTGACGTACGCGGTCCTTGATTTCACCGATCTGCACCGGGCTCACCGACAGTTCGGTGACGCCCAGACCCACCAGCACCGGCGTCGCCAGCGGGTCGGAGGCGAGGGCGCCGCAGACACCGACCCAGCGCTTGTGCACCGCCGCACCTTCGCAGGTCATGGCGATCAGGCGCAGCAGCGCCGGGTGCAGGGCATCGACCCGCGCCGCCAGCCCGGCGTGGTCGCGGTCCATGGCCAGGGTGTATTGCGACAGATCGTTGGTGCCGATCGAGAGAAAGTCGGCGTGTTCGGCCAGTTGTTCGGCTTGCAGCGCGGCGGCGGGGACTTCGATCATCACGCCGATTTCCGGGCGCTCGGCAATGCCCATTTCAAGCCGCAGTGCATCGACGCGCTGGCGGATGTGCAGCAGTTCGTCGACCTCGGTGACCATCGGCAACAGAATCCGGCAACGCGACAACGGCTTGACCTGCAGCAGCGCGCGCAGTTGCTGATCGAGAATTTCCGGGCGCGCCTGGGCCAGCCGAATGCCGCGCAGACCGAGCACCGGGTTGGCTTCGGCCGGCAGCGGCAGGTAGTCGAGTTGCTTGTCGCCGCCGACGTCGATGGTGCGGATGATCACTGGCTTGTCGCCCATGGCATCGATCACCGCTTGATAGGCGCTGCGCTGTTCTTCGACGTCCGGTGCAGTCTGGCGATCGACGAAAAGAAACTCGGTGCGCAACAGGCCGACGCCATCGGCACCGTTGGCAAAAGCGTCTGTCGCTTCGTTGCTCGAGGCGACATTGGCAGCCACTTCGATGTGCACGCCATTGCGCGTTTCAGCGGGCAAATGGGCTTTGGCCTGTTGGCTGTCGCGACGCTGCTGACGCTCGATCTGCGCCTGTTGCACTTCGGCCAGGCGCTCGGCGTTTGGCGTCAATTCGAGGCGCCCGCCATCAGCGTCGAGCACCATGGCCTGATTTTGTGATTGATCAAGCAATTGCGCGCCCAAAGCGACGATGCACGGCAGACCTTTGCCGCGCGCCAGAATCGCTACGTGGGAGGTCGCGCCGCCTTCGGCCATGCACAACCCGGCGACACCTTGCGCGCTGAGTTGCAGCAGATCCGATGGCGTCAGTTCGTGGGCGGCAACGATGGCGCCGGCCGGAACCTGGTATTGCCAGGCCTCGCCAAGCAGGGCGCGCAGGACGCGTTGTTTTAGATCACGCAAATCGTTGGCGCGTTCGGCCAGCAGCGGACTGCCGGTGCCTTGGAGCATGTCGCACTGCGTGTCGATCGACTGACTCCAGGCGTGCGTCGCAGCGGTGCCTTGCGCGATGAATTGCTGCGCGGCGTCGAGCAGGGCCGGGTCTTCAAGCAGCGCCATGTGTGCAGCGAAGATCGCTTCTTCGTCGGCGCTCTTGTGCTTTTTCGCTTGGGCGAGGGTGGCGGCGATTTCGCTGCGCACCGCGTTCAAGGCCGCTTCAAGAATCGGCTGCTGTTGCACTTGATCGTGATGGCCCGCATCCGCCGGCAAAGTGATCGCGTTCAAGCGAAACAACGGCCCGGCGACCAGCCCCGGCGCCGCGCAAACACCGTGCAACACGCCAGCCTCGGCCGGGCGTTTCAGCGCGGCTGCGGTGGTCGGCGCTTGCGCGTGGTGATCGTCCGGCAGCGCCGTGGCCAATGCGCTGAGCAGGGCTTGCAATGCGGCATCGGCGTCCGGCCCCTGACAACTGACCTGCACCTCATCCTGCTCACCAATCGCCAACCCCATCAAACCGATCAGACTGTTGCACGGCGCCGCTTTGCCGTTGAAGTGCAGCTGTGAGTGGCTGCTGAACCCCTGGGCGGTCTGGCGGATCAGCGCAGCGGGGCGCGCATGCAAGCCGCCGCGATGAGCGACCCGAACTTGGCCACGAACCTCTGGCCCGCCGCTTGTATCGGTATTCGCCGCCACCACATTGCGCGCGATGATGTGCAGCAACGGCTCGCCGACTTTCACCGCTTTGAGGGTGATCGGCCGCACCTGAAAATCCGTGCTGTTGGTCAGGATCAACAGGCTGACCAGGCTTTTGCAGTGCTGACCGACCTTGTCTAGGTCATAGCGCAGCAGCGGCTGACCAAGGCTGACGCGATCGCTTTCCTTGACCAGCATGGCGAAACCTTCACCGTTCAATTCAACGGTGTCGAGGCCCAGGTGCAGGAGGATTTCCGCACCGTTGTCGGCGCGCACGGTCACCGCGTGGCTGCTGCGCGCAACGTGGATGACCACGCCGGCGCAGGGCGAATACAGCGTGTCGTTGAGCGGGTCGATGGCGATGCCGTCGCCCATCGCGCCACTGGCGAACACCGCGTCCGGGACGTTGGCGAGCGTCAGCACCGGGCCGCTGAGCGGGGCGCTGAGGGTCAGCTCTTTATTGTTGTCGGGCATGGCTGGGTCTCATGGGTTGAATCTCGGTTCGATGTCCCCTGCAGGAGCTGCCGAAGGCTGCGATCTTTTGATCTTGTTTTCATGGGTCGAGATCAAAAGATCGCAGCCTTCGGCAGCTCCTACACGGGTACATCCGTCAGCAGTTGTCAGTGCGTGCGGGTCACTTTGCTCAAATGGCGCGGCTGATCCGGGTCCATCCCCCGCGCCACGGCCAGGCCTGCGGCCATCACGTAAAAGCTCTGGATCGCCAGAATCGGGTCGAGGGCCGGGTGTTCGGCACGGCTCAGGGTCAGATCGCGTTCGCTGACGTCATCCGGCGCGGCGAGCAAGACCCGGGCGCCGCGCTGGCGCATTTCCGCCGCCAGACTCAGCAGGCCGGCCTGCTCGGCGCCGCGTGGGGCGAAAACCAGCAGCGGATAGTGTTCGTCGATCAGTGCCATCGGGCCGTGACGGACTTCGGCGCTGCTGAACGCTTCGGCCTGAATCGCTGAGGTTTCCTTGAACTTCAGCGCCGCTTCCTGGGCAATCGCGAAACCGGCGCCACGGCCGATCACCATCAGGCGCTCGCAATCGCGCAGGGCTTCGATGGCCACGCTCCAGTCCTGTTTAGCCGCTTCGCGCAGGCCTTCTGGCAGCGCATCGTGGGCTTGCAGCAATTCGCTGTCTTCTTTCCAGTGCGCGATCAAACGCGCGCTGGCGCTGAGGGTGGCGATAAAACTCTTGGTTGCGGCGACGCTGCTTTCCGTGCCGGCAAGCAGCGGCAGGCTGAATTCACAAGCCGCCTCCAGTGGCGAGTCGGCGGCATTGACCATCGACACGCTCAGCGCGCCACGCTTGCGCAACAGGCGCAGGCTGTTGACCAGATCCGGGCTCTGCCCCGACTGCGAAAACGCAAAGGCGACCTGACCGCTGACTTTCAGTGGCGCCTGCTGCATGGTCACCACCGACATCGGCAACGAGGACACCGGCACGCCCAGTTGCTGCATGGTCAGGTAGGCGAAATAGCTCGCCGCGTGGTCGGAGCTGCCGCGCGCGACGGTCATCGCCACTTGCGGTGGCTGGCGGCGCAGGCGCCCGGCGATCTCGATCATCGGCGCGTCGAGCTGTTGCAGTTGGGCTTGCACGGCCTCGAACGAGGACAGCGCCTCTTCAAGCATTTTTGAAGTCAATGTCTTCTCCTTCGACCATGACGGCGGTCAGTGTGAGTGAGCGATCGAGCCGCACGCAGTCGGCCCAGGCGCCGGGGGCAAGGCGTCCGCGTTCGGTAATGCCGAGGTAGTCGGCGGGAAATTGCGACAGACGCTGCGAGGCTTCGGCGATCGGCAAACCGATCTTGACCAGATTGCGCAGGGCCTGATCCATGGTCAGGGTGCTGCCGGCCAGCGTGCCGTCGGGCAGGCGCACGCCGCCCAGGCATTTGGTCACCGTGTGGCTGCCAAGCTTGTATTCACCGTCGGGCATGCCGGCGGCGGCGGTCGAATCGGTGACGCAATACAGGCACGGGATCGAACGCAGGGCCACGCGGATGGCGCCGGGATGAACGTGCAACAGATCGGGAATCAGCTCGGCGTATTTGGCGTGGGCCAGTGCTGCGCCGACGATGCCCGGCTCGCGGTGATGCAGCGGGCTCATGGCGTTATAGAGGTGAGTGAAGCTGCTGGCACCGGCAGCCAGCGCAGCGACGCCTTCCTCGTAACTGCCAAGGGTGTGGCCGATCTGCATGCGGATACCACGGCTGCTCAGCTCGCGAATCAATGCATCGTGACCGGCGATTTCCGGGGCAATGGTGATGACGCGGATCGGCGCCAGCGCCAGATATTCTTCGACTTCGGCCATCAATGCGGTGTGGGCGAAGTTC
This sequence comes from Pseudomonas sp. Marseille-Q5117, assembly GCF_946901175.1. Classification (NCBI taxonomy): domain Bacteria; kingdom Pseudomonadati; phylum Pseudomonadota; class Gammaproteobacteria; order Pseudomonadales; family Pseudomonadaceae; genus Pseudomonas; species Pseudomonas sp. Marseille-Q5117. Next base: position 12,925 of record NZ_CAMPPP010000011.1, read on the forward strand.
GGTTGAGCGCCGAGTTTTCCCGGGTTGATGTACGGGCCTTCAAGGTGCACGCCGAGGACTCGCGCGGCGCCTTTCGGACGCTGTTCGCAGAATTCTCCTACCTCTTTCAGGACATTTGAGATCTCCGCGCTTGGCGCGGTCATGGTCGTGGCCAACAGCGAGGTGGTGCCGAAACGCACATGGGTTCTGCTGATGGTTTCGAAGGCTTCGGCGCCCTCCATGATGTCTTTGCCGCCGCCGCCGTGCACATGCAGGTCGATGAAACCCGGCAGCAGATAGGGCAGATCGTTAGTGGCTGGATCGCAGGGCACGCCTTCGATCGACACGATCTTGCCGTGTTCGTGAATCAGCCGGCCGCGAACCCAGCCGCTGGCGGTGAGGATGTTGTCTTCGGACATTTTCGTTCTCGCTTGGGGCCGCGCTCAGCGACGCGGCTCTTTATCTACGAAGCTCTGCAACAAAGTCGTAGTAGTCGTTGCGGCAATAGGTGTCGGTGACTTCGATCGGCGTGTTGTCTTCCAGATAGCCGACCCGGGTCATCAGCAGCATGGCGGTGCCGGGGGCGATGCCGACCAGTGCGGCGAATTCGTCCGAGGCGTTGATTGCCTGGATGTGCTGAAGGGCGCGGACGATCGGTTTGCCGATGCCGTCGAGGTATTCGTAAAGCGAATCGCCCACCGCTTGCGGCCTGGGCATGATCGACGCGGGCAGGGTGCTCATTTCGATCGCCATGACCGTGTCATCGGCTTTGCGCAGGCGCTTCATGCGCGCCACCTTGTCGTTCGGCGACAGGCCGAGGCGGATCAATTCTTCGTGGGTCGGCAGGGTGATCTCCCGCTCCAGCCACTTCGAGCTAGGCACGAAACCTTTCAGGCGCAGCATTTCGCTGAAGCCGGACAGACGCGACAGCGGTTGTTCCAGGCGTGGGGTGATGAACGTGCCCGAGCCTTGCAGGCGGCGGATCAGGCCTTGCTCGAGCAAAACTTCCAAAGCCTTGCGTGCGGTGACCCGGGAGATGCCGAGCTGGTCGCTGAGGTTGCGCTCGGACGGCATCGCCTGTTCGGCCTTCCACTGCCCGGCATGAATCGCCGCTTCCAGATTGCGCGCCAGTTGCAAGTACAGCGGCGTCGGCTGGGAGTCATCGGGACGTAGGGTTTGAAGGTCGTTCATGTAGGTCGTTTCCGTCGCGAGTATAGGATTGTTGTGGCTCGCTTGTGCGACGGAAGCTAATACCACTTGAATACCATGTCAACGCGATCAAACGGCGTCTGGCCCAATGGATTGGCGGGTGTCAGGGGGCACTGTTTAAAGTGGTATTAGTGGTGGCCCATAAAAAGCAAAAGATCGCAGCCTGCGACAGCTTCTACAGTTGAGAGTGGTATCACCCCTGTAGGCGCCGTCGCAGGCTGCGATCTTTTGATTTATTTTTGTTGCGGTGACCAGCGGTCGAGTTTACGGACGAATCTCGATCATCGTGCCGTCCGGTACCAGATTCCACACTTCACGCATGTCGACGTTGCGCATGGCGATGCAGCCGTCGGTCCAGTCGAGGGTGTGGAATAACTGCTCCGGATTGTCTGCTGAATCCGGAGTGCCGTGGATCATGATCATCCCGCCGGGCTCGACACCTTCACGGCGTGCGCGGGCGGCATCGCTGATGTTCGGGTAGGAGATGTGCATCGACAGGTTGAATTTGTCGCTGGTCTTGCGCCAGTCGATCCAATAGAAACCTTCGGGTGTGCGTTTGTCGCCCTCGATCAGTTTCGGGCCTTTCTTCGCACCCTTGCCCAAGGAGATGCGATAGGTCTTCAGCGGCTTGCCGTCGGCAATCAACTGCAGTTGGTGGGCCGATTTGAGTACCAGGACTTTTTCGATCAGTGGAGTGTTCGAGGGCGTCACGGTGGTCACGAATGACGCTTGCGAAACGCTGACGAACGACAGGCACAACAGGGCAAGCAACCAACGCATTGAAACGATTCCCCAAGAATGACGCAGACACATAGTGATAGATGCAGGTGTGGTTATCGGCAGGGTGCCGCGAAGCTCAAGTGATCGCCGGCTGCACCAGTGGCGGAATCGACTCCGAACGCACCGGGTAAACCTCGCTGCGCCGATCGGCAAAGAAACATTCCAGCGTGCGCCCGACCGTGCGGAACGCCAGCTCGTCCCAGGGAATGTCGGCTTCTTCGAACAGCTGCACTTCAAGGCTTTCCGGCCCGGCCGCATACTGCAGATCGGCCAGTTCGGCGCGGAAGAACACATGCACCTGGCTGATGTGCGGCACGTCGATCAGCGTGTAGATGCTCAGGTTGCGCACCCGGGCGCAGGCTTCTTCGGCGGTTTCGCGGATGGCGGCCTGCTCGATGGTCTCGCCGTTTTCCATGAAACCGGCAGGTAGCGTCCAATAACCGAGACGCGGCTCGATGGCGCGGCGGCAGAGCAGCACTTTCGTCCCCCAGGTCGGCACGCAGCCGGCGACGATATTGGGGTTCTGGTAGTGAATGGTCTGACAGCTGTCGCAGACAAATCGCAGCCGCGAGTCGCCTTCGGGAATGCGCTGGGTGACCGGGTTACCGCAGTGGCTGCAAAATTTCATGCTCGGGTTCCTGAATGCTGCGCCTATCTTGGCGTGCAGCGGGGCCGGTCGGCAAGTTGTCGTTTCGCGACACGACGGGTTTCGGGGGCTTGGGCGCTCGCTTTGATTGGTGCATGATGCGGAGCAAGGCACCGATCGAGAACACTCATGCTGGACGAGCTACTGCATAGGGTAAGCAACCACACACCGCGCACGTTGGAGACCGACGCACGTTTCCCCGAGGCCGCCGTGCTGGTGCCGATCACCCGCAGTGACGAACCGGAACTGGTCCTGACCCTGCGCGCCAGCGGGCTTTCGACCCACGGCGGCGAGGTCGCTTTCCCCGGAGGGCGCCGCGACCCGGAAGATCCGGACCTCATATTCACCGCGCTGCGCGAAGCCGAAGAAGAGATCGGCCTGCCACCGGGCCTGGTCGAAGTCATCGGCCCGCTGAGTCCGCTGATCTCCCTGCACGGCATCAAGGTAACGCCGTATGTCGGCGTGATTCCTGACTTTGTCGAATACCAGCCCAATGATGCCGAGATCGCCTCCGTCTTCAGCGTCCCACTGGAGTTCTTCCGCAAGGACCCGCGTGAGCATACCCATCGCATCGACTATCAGGGCCGCAGTTGGTACGTGCCGAGCTATCGCTTCGGCGAGTATAAGATCTGGGGCCTGACGGCGATCATGATCGTCGAGTTGATCAACCTGCTCTATGACGCCAAAATCAGCCTGCACCGACCGCCGAAAAGCTTTATCGATACCTGAGCCGTCGTTCGAACGGCCGTGAGCCCCGAGGAAAACAAGATGAAATACCGCCTGGGCGACGCCCGTGTCGAAACCCATCCACAGAGCTGGGTCGCGCCCAATGCCGTGCTGGTGGGCAAGGTTCGCCTGGAAGAGGGCGCCAACGTCTGGTTCAACGCCGTATTGCGCGGCGACAACGAACTGATCCTCATCGGCAAGAACAGCAACGTGCAGGACGGCACGGTGATGCACACCGACATGGGTTACCCACTGACCATCGGTACCGGCGTGACTATCGGCCACAACGCCATGCTGCATGGCTGCACGGTCGGCGATTACAGCCTGATCGGTATCAACGCGGTGATTCTCAACGGCGCGAAGATCGGCAGGAACTGCATCATCGGCGCCAATTCGCTGATCGGCGAAGGCAAGGAGATTCCCGACGGTTCGCTGGTGATGGGCTCGCCGGGCAAAGTCGTACGTGAACTGACCGAGGCGCAAAAGAAGATGCTCGAAGCCAGCGCCGCGCACTATGTGCATAACTCGCAGCGTTACGCCCGCGATCTGGTCGAGCAGGAACAATGACGACTGTTGAACGACCAGTCGCCTCGCCTTGCGTGAATATCTGCGCGCTGGATGAAGATGACGTTTGTACCGGGTGCCAGCGCACGGTCGCGGAGATCACCCGCTGGGGCCGCATGAGCAATGACGAGCGCCGCGTGGTGCTGGGGTTGTGTCATGAACGGGCGAAGGCGAGTGGATTGGTCTGGATGATTCCCGCGAAGTCAGGCGTCTGAACCACCGCTTTCGCGAGCAGGCTCGCTCCGACCTTGAAAATGCTTTCCACTGTGGGAGCGAGCCTGCTCGCGAAGACGTCGGTCCTGTCACCGCACCTATTGGCGCAATACCAGCGCTCAAGTAACCTGTGCGCCACATTTACAGGCCGCCCCCATGATCTTCCTTATCGCCTACATCAGCAGCGTCGTGCTGATCAACTTCGCCTTTTCCACCGCTCCGCACCTGGACATCATCTGGTCGGCCTGGGGCGGCCTGGTGTTCGTGCTGCGCGACATGGTGCAAACGCGCTTCGGTCATGGCGCGATCGTGGCGATGCTGGCGGCGCTGGTGCTTTCCTACATCACGTCCGACCCTTCCATCGCGCTGGCCAGCGCCACGGCGTTCGCGGTCTCCGAGTGCATCGACTGGCTGGTGTTCAGCATCACCAAGCGGCCGTTGCGTGATCGTCTGTGGATCAGTTCGGCGCTGAGCATTCCACTGGATACCTTTATCTTCTTCGGCATGATCGACGCCTTGACGCCGCCGGTGATCATCACCGCGCTGGCCTCCAAGTTTGCCGGCGTTACCGCGGTCTGGCTGATCATGGCCTGGCGTGATCGCAAACAGGCTGTCGCCAGCTGAAGCCAAACCCTCGGGTTCATGTAAAATGCCGCGCTTTCTCCCCATGGAAAGCGCACTCGCGTGGCTTTCCTCGATGATCCGCTTCCTTTGAGGACCTGAGATGACCCGTATCGGAACTCCATTGTCGCCAACCGCGACCCGCGTATTGCTGTGTGGCTGTGGTGAGTTGGGCAAGGAAGTGGTAATCGAACTGCAGCGCCTGGGCGTTGAAGTGATTGCCGTCGACCGCTACGCCAACGCGCCGGCCATGCAAGTCGCCCATCGCAGCCACGTGATCAACATGCTCGACGGTGCTGCTCTGCGTGCAGTGATCGAAGCCGAGAAGCCGCACTTCATCGTGCCGGAAATCGAAGCCATCGCCACCGCCACGCTGGTCGAGCTGGAAGCCGAAGGCTTCACCGTGATTCCGACCGCGCGTGCGGCGCAGCTGACCATGAACCGCGAAGGCATCCGTCGTCTGGCTGCCGAAGAGCTGGACCTGCCGACCTCGCCGTACCACTTCGCCGACACCTTCGAGGACTACAGCAAAGCCGTTCAGGACCTGGGTTTCCCTTGCGTGGTCAAGCCGGTGATGAGTTCGTCGGGCAAGGGGCAGAGCCTGCTGCGCAGCGCCGATGACGTACAGAAAGCCTGGGATTACGCGCAAGAGGGCGGTCGCGCCGGCAAAGGTCGGGTGATCATCGAAGGCTTCATCGACTTTGACTACGAAATCACCCTGCTGACCGTGCGCCACATTGGCGGCACCACGTTCTGCGCACCGGTCGGTCACCGTCAGGAGAAGGGCGACTATCAGGAATCCTGGCAGCCGCAGGCCATGAGCCCGATTGCTCTGGCTGAATCCGAGCGCGTTGCCAAAGCAGTCACTGAAGCACTGGGTGGCCGTGGTCTGTTCGGCGTCGAGCTGTTCATCAAAGGTGATCAGGTGTGGTTCAGCGAAGTCTCGCCACGGCCGCATGACACCGGGTTGGTGACGCTGATTTCTCAGGACCTGTCGCAATTCGCCCTGCATGCCCGCGCGATTCTCGGCCTGCCGGTGCCGCTGATCCGTCAGTTCGGCCCATCGGCGTCGGCAGTGATTCTGGTGGAAGGCCAGTCGACCCAGACCGCATTTGCCAACCTGGGCGCTGCGTTGAGCGAGCCGGACACGGCGCTGCGTCTGTTCGGCAAACCGGAAGTGAACGGTCAGCGCCGCATGGGCGTGGCGCTGGCCCGTGATGAGTCGATCGAGGCTGCTCGCGCCAAGGCGACGCGTGCGTCGCAGGCGGTTGTTGTCGAGCTGTAAACCGAGTCGCGGCAACTATTCGCGAGCAGGCTAGCTCCCACATGGGATTGGGTGAGCACGAATCTGTGACCAATCCCAAAACCCTGTGGGAGCGGGCTTGCCCGCGATAGCGATCTGTCAGGCAACCTGATTCAGATCGTTGTTGCGCGTCTCCTTCAAACAGAGCACCGCAATCAGACTCAACACCGCCGCCGCCGACACATACCCGCCGACATAGCTCAACCCACCCATCGCCACCAGTTTCTGCGCAAAGAACGGCGCCGCCGATGCTCCGACGATCCCTCCCAGGTTGTACGCCGCCGAAGCGCCGGTATAACGCACGTGGGTCGGAAACAGCTCAGGCAACAGCGCGCCCATCGGTGCGAATGTCACGCCCATCAAAAACAGCTCGATGCACAGAAACAGCGCCACGCCCCAGGTCGTGCCCTGCGTCAGCAACGGCTCCATCAGAAAACCGGACAGAATCGCCAGCACGCCACCGATGATCAGCACCGGTTTGCGCCCGTAACGGTCGCTGGCCCAGGCCGACAAAGGCGTCGCGGCGGCCATGAACAACACGGCAAAGCACAGCAGGCCAAGGAAAGTCTCGCGGCTGTAACCCAGCGTCGATACGCCGTAGCTCAGGGAAAACACCGTCGAGATATAGAACAGCGCATAGCAGACCACCATCGCCGCCGCCCCGAGCAGGGTCGGCGCCCAGTATTGGCTGAACAGCTCGACCAGCGGCACCTTGACTCGCTCCTGACGGGCGATCGCATTGGCGAACACTGGCGTTTCATGCAATTTCAGGCGCACATACAGGCCGACCATCACCAGCGCCGCACTGAGCAGAAACGGAATGCGCCAGCCCCAACTGCGAAACTGTTCGTCATCCAGCGTCATCGCCAAGGTCAGGAACAGGCCGTTGGCCGCAAGAAAACCAATCGATGGACCGAGCTGCGGGAACATGCCGAACCACGCGCGTTTGCCCTTCGGCGCGTTTTCCGTGGCCAGCAGCGCCGCCCCGCCCCATTCGCCGCCAAGACCCAAGCCCTGACCGAAACGCAGCACGCACAGCAGAATCGGCGCCCAGGCACCAATGCTGTCGTAGCCCGGCAACACGCCAATCAAGGTGGTGCACACGCCCATCAACAGCAGCGAGGCGACCAGCGTCGATTTACGACCGATACGGTCGCCGAAGTGGCCAAACAGTGCCGAACCCAGTGGTCGGGCGAGGAAGGCAATGCCGAAAGTGAGAAAAGCGGAAAGCATCTGCGCCGTGCCGGAGGTCTGCGGAAAGAACACCGGCCCGATCACCAGTGCCGCAGCAGTGGCGTAAACGTAGAAGTCGTAGAACTCGATGGCGGTGCCGATGAAGCTTGCCGTGGCCACGCGGGTGGCGGAATTGGTCGGCTGGGCAGGCGCGGTTTCGCTGTAAGCGGTATGGGTCGTCATGCGGTGATCCCTGACAGTCATGAGCTCCAGTGGAGCGAATTATTATGGTCGAACACCCAGGGATGTGGGGTAGGGCGCGAGCGCTGTTTCGAGTAGGAACAGTCGTCGGTTTGCAGCGGAAACGGTCAGGATCCGGGCAGTGCCGGGTAGGCACAGGGATCGACGGCGCTTGGGTAAGCGCCTCGATTATAGGAAGGGGGCTAACGATCAAACAAGCGCAAACAATGCAGCTTTATCGAGCGGGCACCAGAGCAGGCACCGAAGAGGTCAGCCAGATCAACACTTTGCTCACCCGGTTCTCCTCAGTCTCCAGAATCTCCAGTCGATAACGCCCGATCTTCAGACAAACAGCACTTTCAGGAATCGTCTCCAATGCCTCAGTCACCAATCCATTGAGCGTCTTCGGCCCGTCGCTCGGCAAATGCCAGCCCAGGCATTTGTTCAGATCGCGAATCGACGCAGCGCCATCAATGACCATGCGTCCATCAGTCTGCGGATGAATATGCGGATTATCGAGGCTGTGCTCGCTTTCGAACTCGCCGACGATCTCTTCGAGAATGTCTTCAAGGGTGACGATGCCCAGCACTTCGCCGTATTCATCGACGACCATGCCGAGGCGGCGTTGCTGCTTGTGGAAGTTCAGCAGTTGCAGTTGCAGCGGCGTGCTTTCCGGGACGAAGTAGGGCTCGTAGCTGGCGGCCAGCAGTGCCTCGCGGGTCAATCCACCGTTGCTCAGCAAATGGCCGATCTGGCGAGTGTTGAGCACCGCTTCGACCTGATTGATGTCGCTGTGAAACACCGGCAGACGCGTGCGCTTGTTCTCGCGCAGTTGCTCGATGATCTCTTCGATCGAATCGTCGAGGTTGATGCCGTCGACGTCACTGCGCGGCACGAGAATGTCATTGACCGTGATGTTGTCCAGCGCATGAATGCCCGATACCGGATGGCTGCGGACCGGATGGTCGTGATCCTCATCGTGATCGGCCGGCAACTCGTCCTCGCTCTGTTGCACCACCTGCGCCTTGCGCGTGAACGGCGTCATCAACAAAGCGCTGACCCGGCTGAACAGCCACGCGAACGGGTAGACGATTTTCATCGGCACGGCCAGCAGGGTATTGCCGAACGCCAGCACGGCGTCCGGATAGCGCCGAGCCACGGTGCGCGGGAAATAATCGGCGAACACCAACAGGATGCCACCGGCGCCCAGGCAGGCCGCCCACGGGCCGTTTTCTTCGCAGAGGAAAATCGCCAGCAGCGTCGCGATGATCACTGCGAGGGCGCGGCACAGGGTGTTGCAGAGGATCAGGCTGTCGAGCGGGAAGCTCAGCTTCGCCAGCGGTTTATCGCTGGCGCGCGAGGCGATACGTTGCGCGAGCAGGTGCTGCTGCGCGATTTCGACGGCGGTAAACAGCCCTGACCATAAAATCAGCAGGACAAATACCGCGAGCATCGGCCCTATGGGCAAACCGTCCATTTATACCGCCCGTCAGATGTGCAGAATGTATTCACGAACCAGTTTGCTGCCGAAGTACGCCAGCATCAGCAGGCAGAAACCGGCGAGGGTCCAGCGAATCGCCTTGTGGCCGCGCCAGCCCAGACGGTTGCGGCCCCACAACAGCACGCTGAAGACGATCCATGCCAAGCAGGCCAGCAGGGTCTTGTGCACCAGATGCTGGGCGAACAGGTTCTCGACGAACAGCCAGCCGGAAATCAGCGACAGCGACAGCAGCGTCCAGCCGGCCCAGAGAAAGCCGAACAGCAGACTTTCCATGGTTTGCAGGGGCGGGAAGTTCTTGATCAGCCCGGACGGGTGCTTGTGCTTGAGCTGATGGTCCTGAACCAGCAGCAGCAACGCTTGGAACACGGCGATGGTGAACATGCCGTAAGCGAGGATCGACAATAGAATGTGCGCGAGGATGCCCGGCTCTTCATCGATGATCTGCACCGTGCCGGTCGGCGCGAACTGCGCCAGCAATACCGTGATCGCGCCCAGCGGGAACAGCAACACCAGCAGGTTCTCCACCGGGATCCGCGAACAGGCGAGCAGGGTCAGGGCGATTACCGCAGCGGCAATCAGGCTGGACGCGCTGAAAAAGTCCAGGCCAAGGCCGATCGGGGTCAATAGATGTGTAAGCAGGCTGGCGCCGTGGGCGAGCACGGCGAAGACGCCGAGGCTGACCAGCAGGCGCTTGTTCGCCTTGGCGCCGGTGGCCAGGCGGGTGCTTTGATAGACGGTCGCAGCGGCATAGAGCAGGGCGGCGGCGAGGGTGGTCAGCAAACTGGGTGACAAGGGGAGCATAAATCCTGTTAGGCGAGCCCGAAAGGCGCTGAGTTTGGCATAGAACCGCCACGGCACGAAAGACTCCGCAAGCTGACGGCGAGGTGTCCGCCGGCCGCAGTCTTCGCTATAATCCGCGACCTGCCCACGCCGCAGGCTCGCCGAGCACATGTTGATTCCGGTCTGGGCCGCCATTATCCCGGTTCGTACAGGGCCTGAAAGGATCGCGCAATGTTTGAAAACTTAACCGACCGTCTCTCGCAGACGCTGCGCCATGTCACCGGCAAGGCGAAGCTGACCGAGGACAATATCAAAGACACCCTGCGTGAAGTGCGCATGGCGTTGCTCGAAGCTGACGTCGCATTGCCGGTGGTCAAGGACTTCGTCAATTCGGTCAAGGAGCGCGCTGTTGGCACCGAGGTGTCGCGCAGCCTGACGCCGGGCCAGGCGTTCGTGAAGATCGTCCAGGCCGAACTCGAAAGCCTGATGGGCGCGGCCAACGAAGACCTCAACCTGAGCGCCGTTCCGCCAGCCGTGATTCTGATGGCCGGTCTGCAGGGCGCGGGTAAAACCACCACCGCCGGCAAACTGGCGCGCTTCCTCAAAGAGCGCAAGAAGAAGTCGGTCATGGTTGTTTCGGCGGACATCTATCGTCCGGCGGCGATCAAACAGCTGGAAACCCTGGCCAACGACATCGGCGTGACGTTCTTCCCGTCCGACCTGAGCCAGAAGCCGGTCGACATCGCCAACGCGGCTATTAAAGAAGCAAAACTGAAATTCATCGACGTGGTCATCGTCGACACCGCCGGTCGTCTGCACATCGACGAAGAAATGATGGGCGAGATCAAGGCGCTGCACGCTGCGATCAACCCGGTCGAAACCCTGTTCGTGGTCGACGCCATGACCGGTCAGGACGCCGCCAACACGGCCAAGGCCTTCGGCGATGCGCTGCCGTTGACCGGTGTGATCCTGACCAAGGTCGACGGCGACGCCCGTGGCGGTGCCGCGCTGTCGGTGCGCGCCATCACCGGCAAGCCGATCAAGTTCATCGGTATGGGCGAGAAGAGCGAAGCGCTCGATCCGTTCCACCCTGAGCGTATCGCCTCGCGGATCCTCGGCATGGGCGACGTGCTCAGCCTGATCGAACAGGCCGAAGCGACGCTGGACAAGGACAAGGCCGACAAACTGGCCAAGAAGCTGAAAAAGGGCAAGGGCTTCGACCTCGAAGACTTCCGCGATCAGCTGCAACAGATGAAGAACATGGGCGGCCTCGGCGGGCTCATGGACAAGCTGCCGAGCATCGGCGGCGTCAACCTGTCGCAGATGGGCAATGCCCAGAACGCCGCAGAGAAGCAGTTCAAGCAGATGGAAGCCATCATCAATTCCATGACCCCGGCCGAGCGCCGCGACCCTGAGCTGATCAGCGGTTCGCGCAAGCGCCGGATCGCCATGGGTTCCGGCACGCAGGTGCAGGACATCGGCCGCTTGATCAAGCAGCACAAGCAGATGCAGAAGATGATGAAGAAGTTCACCGCCAAGGGCGGTATGGCAAAAATGATGCGCGGCATGGGCGGTATGTTGCCCGGCGGCGGCATGCCGAAAATGTGAGACAGGACACCAAGACTTCGCCGGTCGTCGCACCGGCGCAGACCCTGCAAGGACGCAGGATCAACAGCAAACCCGCACTCGGCGGGAGCTGACTGGCCGTTTTTATCGACGGCTCTCTATGCAAATCTGCACGGCATGCCATGGGCGCCGGAAAAAGTCATTTGCAAAAGTCCGGATATTCCTTAGAATATGCGGCCTTTCGGGCACCCATGCCCGCTGTGCATTTAGATTTGCAGCACCGACTACAGGAACGATGTTCACATGCTAACAATCCGTCTTGCCCTTGGCGGCTCCAAAAAGCGCCCGTTTTACCACCTGACCGTAACCGACTCGCGTAACCCGCGTGACGGCTCCCACAAAGAACAGGTTGGTTTCTTCAACCCTGTTGCCCGTGGTCAGGAAATCCGTCTGTCCGTGAACCAAGAGCGCGTTGCCTACTGGCTGAGCGTTGGTGCACAACCTTCTGAGCGCGTTGCTCAGTTGTTGAAGGAATCTGCCAAGGCTGCGGCCTGAGCAATATGAACGCGACGCCAGCCCCTGCCGATGATTTGATCGTTATTGGCAAAATTTATTCTGTTCATGGCGTTCGCGGCGAAGTGAAGGTTTATTCCTTTACTGATCCGACTGAAAACCTGTTGCAGTACAAAACCTGGACGCTCAAGCGCGAAGGCAATGTCAAACAGGTCGAGCTGGTCAGTGGACGCGGGAGCGACAAGTTCCTGGTCGCCAAGCTCAAGGGTCTCGATGATCGTGAAGAAGCTCGTCTTCTGGCCGGTTATGAGATCTGCGTGCCGCGCAACCTGTTCGCTGAATTGACCGAAGGCGAGTACTACTGGTACCAGCTGGAAGGTCTGAAGGTCATCGACACCCTTGGGCAACTGCTCGGGAAAATCGATCATCTTCTGGAAACCGGCGCCAATGATGTAATGGTCGTCAAGCCTTGCGCTGGCAGCCTGGATGATCGCGAACGCCTGTTGCCCTATACGGAGCAATGCGTGTTGGCCGTCGACCTGGAAGCGGGCGAGATGAAGGTGGATTGGGACGCGGACTTCTGAACGTGGCTAACTTGCGCGTAGAAGTGATCAGTCTGTTTCCCGAGATGTTTTCCGCCATTGGCGATTACGGCATCACCAGTCGTGCGGTCAAACAGGGGCTCTTGCAGCTGACCTGTTGGAATCCGCGAGATTACACGACGGATCGGCATCACACTGTGGACGATCGCCCGTTTGGCGGTGGTCCGGGCATGGTGATGAAGATCAAGCCCCTGGAAGATGCGCTGGCTCAGGCCAAGGCAGCAGCCGGGGAGGCGGCGAAGGTGATTTACCTGTCCCCCCAAGGCCGTCAACTGACTCAGTCGGCGGTACGCGAGCTGGCACAATCGGATGCATTGATCCTGATTGCCGGCCGCTACGAAGGCATTGACGAGCGCTTTATTGAGGCTCATGTCGATGAAGAGTGGTCGATTGGCGACTATGTACTGTCTGGCGGCGAGCTGCCGGCCATGGTCCTGATCGATGCGGTTACACGACTGCTGCCTGGAGCTTTAGGGCATGCGGATTCCGCTGAGGAAGATTCCTTTACGGATGGTCTGCTGGATTGCCCGCACTACACCCGACCGGAGGTGTATGCGGATCAGCGTGTTCCCGACGTGTTGCTGAGTGGCAATCACGCGCATATCCGGCGTTGGCGTTTACAGCAGTCCCTTGGTCGGACCTATGAACGACGCGCCGATCTTCTGGAAAGCCGCTCGCTTTCTGGAGAAGAGAAGAAGCTGCTCGAGGAATACATCCGCGAGCGGGACGATAGTTAACAACGTATCGATGGTAGATCGAACGATTTACCTTAGGAGCACAGCATGACCAACAAAATCATCCTTGCACTCGAAGCAGAGCAGATGACTAAAGAAATCCCTACCTTCGCCCCAGGCGACACTATTGTCGTTCAGGTGAAAGTGAAGGAAGGTGATCGTTCCCGTCTGCAAGCGTTCGAAGGCGTTGTAATCGCCAAGCGTAACCGCGGCGTGAACAGTGCGTTCACCGTTCGTAAAATCTCCAACGGTGTTGGCGTAGAACGTACTTTCCAGACCTACTCCCCGCAGATCGACAGCATGGCTGTCAAACGTCGCGGTGACGTACGTAAAGCCAAGCTTTACTACCTGCGCGACCTGTCGGGTAAAGCAGCACGCATCAAGGAAAAACTGGCTTAAGCCCAGCTTCCGATGCAGAAAAAAGCAGCCTGCGGGCTGCTTTTTTGTTGCCTGCGATTTGTGCTGCAAAGATCTTCAGTCTATCTTTGACCGAGTCGCGGCCTTCGCGAGCAGGCTCGCTCCCACAGAAGTCCGAATGTGGGGCCTGCTCGCGAATCGATCCGTCAGGCGCTGGAACCTTGCGGTTGAATCAACGCCTGCAACGTCCACCCAGCCCCCGGCTTCAACGCCGTTTCCGGTGTCACCACATGCACCCAGCCGCTGTCATCACGCATGAACAGTAGCGTCGCGCGATTGCCATGCAGCGCTTGGTAATCCTCCCAGCCAAACCCATCCGTCAAGGTTGTGCTGTACAGCTCGGCACCCTGGCCCATCTGGCCGGCCAGTTTCGAATAGGTCAGTGCCTCACTGCCCAATTGATTGCCCCGGTGTTCCAGGCTCGCCCGATGTTTATCGCTGCGGCGGCTTTCATGGCCGCTGGCCAGACCGAACAGGCGCTGATGACCGAAGTCATGACGAAAGCGCATCGCCGCCAATGTGTTCAGCTCGCCCGACGGTGACAGTGCCAGCAAATGCCCCAATCCCACCAGATCCAGATGCGCGTCGGCATGCTGCGACGCAGGATTGCCGAAATAGGTCGGCAAGCCTTCCATACGTGCCGCGCGGATATTCTCCCAGCTCGAATCGGTCAGCAGCACGCGGCTGCCCAGCTGTTGCAGCGACTTGCCCAATTCACGGGCCGGGCCATTGGCACCAACGATCAGAAAACCGCTCGGCGCCGGTTCGGCGACCTTTAACAGCCGTGCCAGCGGTCGCGCCGTTGCGCTTTGCAAAACCACGGTGCCGATGATTACCGCAAAGGTCAGCGGCACCAGCAGCAGGGCGCCTTCATGCCCGGATTCATCCAGGCGAATCGCGAAAATCGCCGAGACAGCCGCAGCGACGATTCCGCGCGGCGCGATCCAGCACAGCAACGCCCGTTCGCGCCAGCTCAGACTGGAGCCGGCGGTGCTAAGCAAAACATTCAACGGACGGGCGATCAGCTGGATCACCAACAGCAGAATCAACACCAGCGGTCCCAGACCGATCAAAGCGTTCAGGTCCAGGCGCGCCGCGAGCAGGATGAACAGCCCGGAAATCAGCAACACGCTGAGGTTTTCTTTGAAGTGCAGGATGTGCCGCACGTCCACGCCTTTCATGTTGGCCAGCCACATGCCCATCAGCGTCACCGCAAGCAGTCCGGACTCATGCATCACTTGGTTGGCACCGATGAAAATCGCCAGCACGGCTGCCAGCGAGGCCAGGTTATGCAGGTATTCCGGCAGCCACTGACGGCGGATCACGGTCCCCAGCAGCCAACCCCCGACGACACCAAACACGGCGCCGCAGAGAATCACCCCGCCGAAGGTGAGAAGACTTTGCTTGAGGCCATGGCCTTCAGCGCTGGCGATGATGAAGCTGTACACCACGACCGCGAGCAGAGCGCCGATCGGATCGATGACGATGCCTTCCCAGCGCAGGATGTTGGCAATCGACGCTTTTGGCCGCACCACCCGCAGCATCGGCACGATCACGGTCGGACCGGTGACCAGCGTCAGGCTGCCAAACAGAATTGCCAGCATCCAGTCGAAGCCGAGCAGGAAATGCGTGGCCACCGCGATGACGATCCAGGTCGAAATCGCACCGAGGGTCACCAGTCGATGGACGACGCTGCCGATCTCTTTCCATTCCGACAGGTGCAGGGTCAGGCTGCCTTCGAACAGGATCAGCGCCACTGCCAGCGACACCAGTGGCATCAGCAGCGGGCCGAACATTTCCTGCGGGTCGAGCCAACCCAGCAGCGGGCCGGCCAGAATGCCGGTCAGCAGCAGAAACAGAATGGCCGGCAGCTTCAGGCGCCATGCCAGCCACTGACAACCCAGCGCCGCCGCGCCGATCCCGCCAAATGCCAAAAGAATTTGCTGCTCGTTCATTGATGCTCCCTGTTCCTTGATCTGGCTGGCTATGAAAGACTAGCGGCCATTCCCGTCGTTCACTGTCTATTTGCGCGCAGTGTGAAAAACTGCCTCCCCCGAGCACCCATGCCTGCCATCGACCATCCGCTGATTGACCAATTCCTCGACGCTTTATGGTTGGAGAAAGGCCTGTCCGACAACACCCGCGACGCCTATCGCAGTGACCTCGCGCTGTTCAACGGCTGGTTGCAGGAGAAAAATCTCGAGCTGATCAATGCCGGTCGCGAGTTGATCCTCGATCATCTGGCGTGGCGGCTGGAGCAAAACTACAAGCCGCGCTCCACCGCGAGATTTCTCTCCGGGGTGCGTGGCTTTTATCGCTATCTGCTGCGGGAAAAACTGATCAGCGTCGACCCGACGTTACGCGTCGACATGCCGCAACTGGGTCGGCCGTTGCCCAAGTCGCTGTCGGAAGCCGATGTCGAAGCACTGCTCAAGGCGCCGGATCTGAGCGAAGCCATCGGCCAGCGCGACCGCGCGATGCTGGAAGTGCTGTACGCCTGTGGCCTGCGCGTAACCGAGCTGATCAGCCTGACGCTGGAGCAGGTCAACCTCCGCCAGGGCGTATTGCGGGTGATGGGCAAGGGCAGCAAGGAGCGTCTGGTGCCGATGGGCGAGGAGGCGATTGTCTGGGTCGAGCGCTATATGCGTGATGGTCGTGGCGAGTTGCTCGGTGGCCGCCCCAGCGATGTGCTGTTCCCCAGCCAGCGCGGCGAGCAGATGACCCGGCAGACGTTCTGGCATCGGATCAAGCATCAGGCCAAGGTCGCCGGGATCAGCAAGTCGCTGTCGCCGCACACCTTGCGCCACGCGTTCGCCACGCATCTGCTCAACCATGGCGCGGACTTGCGCGTGGTGCAGATGCTGCTCGGGCACAGCGACCTCTCTACGACGCAGATCTATACCCATGTCGCCCGCGCCCGATTGCAGGATCTGCACGCCAAGCACCACCCACGCGGCTGACACATCCCATAATGTTGAAACACTGACCTGTGGCGAGGGGATTTATCCCCGTTCGGCTGCGCAGCAGTCGCAAACCCCGCTGGCTCGATTTTGACTGAAAGATCGCGGTGGATGGTTCAGGGCTGCTTCGCAACCCAGCGGGGATAGATCCCCTCGCCACAATAATGTATGTCAGTTGCACATGAGTGTGTGGCGACAGGCGCATTCGGCCCTCGTGGCCTTATGTGTTAGGCTTTGCCGGTTTGCACGATGGACGGTTATGACCCGGTGTTTCGCACGGGCGTTCTGATCGTTTCATTGGCCCGCCCTCAGGAGTACTCATGCGTCTGACCCAGATTTTCGCCGCCGCCGCCATTGCGTTGGTGAGCACCTTTGCCGTCGCCGACGACGCGGCTGACAAAGCCATTCGTCAAAGCCTGGAAAAACTCGAACTCGAGGTTCCGGTCGAAAGCATCAGTGCCAGCCCGTTGCCTGGCATGTACGAAGTCAAACTCAAAGGCAGCCGCGTGCTGTACGCCAGTGCCGATGGCCAGTACATCGTGCAGGGCAACCTGTATCAGCTCGCGAATGGCAAACCGGTCAACCTGACCGAGAAGACCGAACGCCTGGGCATTTCCAAATTGATCAACGCCATCCCGGTGGCCGAAACCGTGGTCTACCCGGCCGTGGGCGAGACCAAATCGCATATCACCGTGTTTACCGACACCACCTGCCCGTACTGCCACAAACTGCATGCCGAAGTGCCCGAGCTGAACAAGCGCGGCATCGAAGTGCGCTACGTGGCGTTCCCGCGCCAAGGCCTGAATTCTCCGGGTGACGAGCAGCTGCAAGCAGTGTGGTGCTCGAAAGACAAGAAAGCCGCGATGGACAAAATGGTCGATGGCAAGGAAATCAAGGCCGCCAAGTGCGATAACCCGGTTTCCAAACAATTCGCCCTCGGTCAGTCGATCGGCGTGAACGGTACACCGGCCATCGTTTTGGCCGACGGCCAAGTCATTCCGGGCTACCAGCCGGCGCCACAAGTCGCCAAACTGGCGCTGGGCGCGAAGTAATTCGCATCGTCACGGGCAACCGTTGACGATCGTGGTCCGGCGGCAACAGCGCCGGGCCATCAACAGAGAGCCGCGAGCACGCGGTTGTTTTCCGGCCGACCCTGTGTCGGCCGTTTCATGGGGAGTTCACAGTGAATCCGGTCAAAGTAGGCATCTGTGGGTTAGGGACCGTCGGTGGCGGTACCTTCAACGTACTTCAGCGCAACGCCGAGGAAATTGCTCGTCGTGCCGGGCGTGGAATCGAAGTGGCACAAATTGCCACGCGCACGCCAAAGCCTCAGTTCCAGACGACCGGTATTGCGATTACCAACGATGTCTTCGAAGTGGCCACGAACCCTGAGATCGACATCGTCATAGAGCTGATGGGCGGCTACACCGTTGCCCGCGAGCTGGTACTCAAGGCCATCGAGAATGGCAAGCATGTGGTCACCGCGAACAAGGCGCTGATAGCCGTTCACGGTAATGAGATTTTCGCCAAGGCACGCGAGAAAGGCGTGATCGTGGCATTCGAAGCAGCGGTGGCCGGTGGCATTCCGGTGATCAAGGCGATCCGCGAAGGCCTGTCCGCCAACCGCATCAACTGGGTTGCCGGGATCATCAACGGCACCGGCAACTTCATCCTCACCGAAATGCGCGAGAAGGGCCGTACGTTTGAAGACGTACTTGCCGAAGCGCAAGCGCTGGGTTACGCCGAAGCTGACCCGACCTTCGATGTCGAAGGCATCGATGCCGCGCACAAGCTGACCATTCTGGCGTCGATTGCCTTCGGCATTCCGCTGCAATTCGACAAGGCTTATACCGAAGGCATCACCAAACTGACCACTGCCGACGTCAACTACGCCGAAGCGCTGGGCTATCGCATCAAGCACCTCGGCGTGGCGCGCAGCACTGACGCCGGCATCGAGTTGCGCGTGCACCCGACGCTGATTCCGGCCGATCGCCTGATCGCGAACGTCAACGGCGTAATGAACGCGGTAATGGTCAACGGTGACGCCGCCGGTTCGACGCTGTTCTACGGCGCTGGCGCTGGCATGGAGCCGACCGCTTCGTCGGTGATCGCCGACCTGGTCGACGTGGTTCGCGCCATGACTTCCGACCCGGAAAACCGTGTGCCGCACCTGGCCTTCCAGCCGGACTCGCTGTCGGCGCATCCGATCCTGCCGATCGAAGCCTGCGAAAGCGCTTACTACCTGCGCATTCACGCCAAGGACCATCCGGGCGTACTGGCCCAGGTGGCGAGCATCCTGTCGGAGCGCGGCATCAATATCGAATCGATCATGCAGAAGGAAGTCGAAGAGCATGACGGTCTGGTGCCGATGATTCTGCTGACCCACCGCGTGGTCGAGCAGCGCATCAATGATGCGATCACCGCGCTGGAAGCACTGGCTGGCGTTGACGGCCCGGTTGTACGGATCCGTGTCGAACATTTGAACTAAAAGCAGCGGCAAGCTTCGAGCTGCAAGCGGCAAGAGAGAAGCAGTCTGGCTTTTACTTGCGACTTGCAGCTTGCAGCTTGCAGCTCAAACCGAAGGTTTGAAAAAAATGCGATATATCAGTACTCGCGGCCAGGCCCCGGCCCTGAATTTCGAAGAGGTCCTGCTGGCCGGTCTGGCGACCGACGGCGGTCTGTACGTCCCGGAAAACCTGCCACGTTTCACTCAGGAAGAAATCGCTTCCTGGGCCGGCCTGCCGTATCACGAACTGGCCTTCCGGGTGATGCGCCCGTTTGTCACCGGCAGCATTCCGGATGCCGATTTCAAGAAGATTCTCGAAGAAACCTACGGTGTGTTCGCCCACAGCGCCGTGGCGCCACTGCGTCAGTTGAACGGTAATGAATGGGTGCTTGAGCTGTTCCACGGCCCGACCCTGGCGTTCAAGGACTTCGCCCTGCAACTGCTCGGTCGTCTGCTCGATTACGTGCTGGAAAAGCGCGGTGAGCGCGTGGTGATTGTCGGTGCCACCTCTGGTGACACCGGTTCTGCGGCCATCGAAGGCTGCAAACACTGCGAAAACGTCGACATCTTCATCCTGCACCCGCACCAGCGAGTATCTGAAGTACAGCGTCGGCAGATGACGACGATTTTCGGCGAGAACATCCACAACATCGCCATCGAAGGCAACTTCGATGACTGCCAGGAAATGGTCAAGAACAGCTTCGCCGACCAGAGCTTCCTCAAAGGCACGCGTCTGGTGGCGGTGAACTCGATCAACTGGGCGCGGATCATGGCCCAGATCGTTTACTACTTCCACGCCGCACTGCAGTTGGGCGGTCCGGCGCGTTCTGTATCGTTCTCGGTACCGACCGGCAACTTCGGCGATATCTTCGCCGGCTACCTGGCGCGCAACATGGGCCTGCCGATCAATCAGTTGATCGTCGCGACCAACCGCAACGACATCCTGCACCGCTTCATGAGCGGCAACCAGTACGTCAAGGAAACCCTGCACGCCACGTTGTCGCCCTCGATGGACATCATGGTGTCGTCGAACTTCGAGCGCCTGCTGTTCGACCTGCACGGTCGCAACGGTGCGGCGATTGCCGGCCTCATGGACTCGTTCAAAAAGGACGGCAGCTTCAGCGTCGAGCAAGAGCGCTGGACCGAAGCGCGCAAGCTGTTCGACTCGCTGGCGGTGGACGACGCACAGACCTGCGAAACTATTGCTGAAGTCTACGAGCAGAGCGGCGAAGTCCTTGATCCGCACACCGCAATCGGCGTCAAAGCCGCGCGCGAATGCCGTCGTAGCCTGGACATTCCGATGGTGATCCTGGGTACTGCCCATCCGGTCAAGTTTCCTGAGGCAGTAGAGAAAGCGGGTGTAGGAAAAGCGCTCGAACTACCTGCACATCTTTCTGATTTGTTTGAGCGAAACGAGCGCTGCACGGTTCTGCCAAACGACCTGAAAGCCGTGCAAGCCTTTGTCAGCCAGCATGGCAACCGCGGCAAGCCACTTTAAGCCAGTAAAAGCTGTCACATTTTGAAGCCCGTCTCCTGACGGGCTTTTTTGTTTCTGCTGCCACACTGCTCGGGTTTTCACCCACGAAGGACGGGTGAGTCGATCACGAAGGAAATGGCAATGCTGTTTTACAGAGGTTTGAAACCGGCACTGGGCTGGTTGTTTTTGTTGGCGGTGCTGGGGTGGACACACAGCGCCATGGCAGCGCAAATGGCACTCGATCAGGCGAATGTGCAGGTTCATGTGCAGCCTGTCGAACTGGACGCGCAGGAGCGGCAATGGATCCGCGACAACCCCAAGGTAACGGTGGCGTCGGTGCAATACCCGCTGTATCTGTTTCAGGACGAGCACGGGCAATGGAGCGGTCTGAACAATGATGTGCTCAAGCGCGTCAGTGCGATGACCGGGCTGCAATTCGAACATCAGGAATCATTTTCCACCGATCACATGCTCGAACGCCTGCAAAGCGGGGTTGCGGATATCAGCACGACGTTGGCGATGAGTGACGATCGAAGACTGTTTCTTGATTTCAGTCATGCATTCGGCGGGGCGGGCTGGGTGTTCGTCGGGCATGCCAGCGCGCCGAGCGTCGAGTCTTTCGAACAACTGGCGAAACGCGTGGTGGTGCTGCCAGCCCGCCATGCGCTGGAAGATGTAATCCGGCGCGATTATCCCTCGATTCAAATACGCTCGGTGAAAACCTACGCCGAAGCGCGGGCACTGGTCGAGAGCGGTGAGGCCTACGCCACGATCGAAAACGAAATCGGCGCGCAGTTGTATCCGTTGGGCATGCTCAAGGTCGGTGGTCTGGTGGAGGGCAAGTGGGAAGCCGATCACCTGGCTGTACGAAAAGGCATGCCGGAGCTGCTGAGTATTCTCAACAAGGCGCTGGAAGCTTTCCCTGCTGCGGAGTTGCGGGCGATTCGTCTCAAGTGGCTGGAGGGCATCTCGCCGACGCCCGTGCCGTCAATCTGGCAGCGATTGGTCGAGTGGGCATGCTGGGTGATGGGCGTGGTTGGTGTTTTCGGAATATTGTCGCTGGTCTGGAGCAGGCGTCTGGCGGCGGTGATCAAGTTGCGCTGCGAAGCGGAAAAGGAACTGGGCGATCAATTGGCCTTTCAGCACGCCCTGATCGATTCCATGCCGGATCCGGTGTTCGTGCGCGACCTGCAGGGACGCCTGATCATCTGCAATCGCAGCTACGAGGAGGCGCTGTCGGTGCGCCTGGACCAAATGCTGGGACGTATGCTGGTCGAGGTTGATGCATTGCCCGAAGCCACCGCGCGCATGCTTCACGACGAGTTCATGGCGCAATTGCAGACTCGCAAGTCGCGCTTCAGCAAGCGAGAGTTGCTGTTCAATGGCGGGCCTCGTGAGGTCTATCAGTGGACGGTGCCGTTTTACAGCGGTGACGGTAAATTGCGCGGTTTGTTGGGTGGCTGGACCGACATTACTCAGCGCCGGACCGAGAGCGGGTGCAGATGTCAGCAGTAAGAAAGGAAACGTCCTGCAAGACGCGACTACTTTTCTTATGGGAGGCTTAAGACGCCTGCCCTAGAGTGAACGACAACTGCGGTGAGAGTCCGCGATGATCGCTCCAGAGGTCGCCCATGCGCTCGCTTAAAGTCCTGATTCTTGAACCCAACCCGTTCCAGCTGATGGCATTGCATCAAATGCTCAATGCCATAGGCATCTACGATGTATTGACCGCGCCTTCGCTGGCGTCAGCCTTGAGTTCACTGGGGCATCGCGGCGCGGTCGATATCGCCATTTGCGATCCGCAGCTCAAAGGTGGCGATGGGCTGGCTTTGATTCATCATCTGGCGGCGCACCATGAGGCGCGTGCCCTGATTATGCTGGGCTCGGTCGCGCAGAGTTTGATGAGTGATCTGGAGCCGCTGCTCCGCCAGCAACGCCTGCGCCTGCTGGGACGGCTGCAAACGCCGGTTTCGGCGGTGTTGATGAGAGGTCTGCTGGACAGTTATCTGATCACCCCGCAGGAGCTCATCGAGGCCTGAAACCGGCGAATATTTTTCTGTCATCTTCGCCGTGCATGCTCTGTCAGACGCGGACCCGCAAGGTCGGGACGCGACAGGCAGAACTTTCTTCTCGGGCCGGTGGTCATTTAATGTGAACACGCCCCAGGCACTGTGTTTTCGGACTATTGAGTGGAGATCGAGATGGAAAGTATCAGTCTATTGCTCGGTGAGGCTCTGAGCCCGTATCAGGTGACGCTGACCCCTCGCGGCAGCCATGGTGAATGTCTGGTGACGCTGAAGAACAGCAGCGGCGCCATTGTGGTGGAACGCGAATTCAATCAGGCCCAGTTGAGCGACAAGCGCTTGCTGACCGATGTGGTGGACGGCCTGCACCGTGACGTGATGATCGCTGAAGGACGGCTGGAACCTTGCGTGATTGCGGCGTTGCGCAATGCAGCTCTGGACAAGCGTCCGGCCCTGTAAAGATGAAATATTTTTTGTGGGAACCTTCCTGCATCCCTGTCAGTCAGACCCCATAACAGCAGGATCAAGCATTGTGCTCCGGTGCTTGTCGCTTGCTGCTACGGGTCTCGAAGCAGACCCCGTTTAACCCCGAGTCGTCTCCCCACTTCTCGGGGTTTCTTTTGCCCGGCGTTTGCGCAGTGCGCGGTTTGTTGCTTGGAAAACCGAAGCGCCCGGTGGTGCTCAGATGGCCCCGTCTTCACGCAGCCGAGTGATTTGCGCCGCGTCGTAGCCCAGATCGCCAAGCACCTGCGCGTTGTGTTCGCCCAACTGCGGCCCGACCCATTCGGATGAACCTGGGGTTTCGGAAAGTTTCGGCACGATGCCGGGCATCTTGAAGTCCTTGCCGTCCGGCAACTTGGCATGCAGGAACATCTCTCGCGCCAGATATTGAGGATCGTTGAACATGTCCTCGGCGCTGAAGATCCGGCTGACCGGTACGTCGGCCTGATTGAGCAAGTCGAGAACAGTCTGCAGCGGTAAGGAATTGACCCAGCGATCAATCACGCCGTACAACTCGTCCCGGCGACTGTCACGCCCGTCGTTACTGGCCAGCAGCGGGTCGTTGGCAAGATCTTCGCGGCCAATCACGAGCATGAAGCGTTTGAAGATCGCATCACCATTGGCACCGATCTGTACATGCTTGCCATCGGCGCTGGTATGAATCGAAGAGGGCGTGATGCCCGGCATGATGTTGCCGCTGCGTTCGCGGATGAAACCGAACACGTCGAACTCCGGCACCATGCTTTCCATCATCGCGAAGATAGCTTCATACAGCGCAACGTCGACCACTTGGCCCAGCCCGCCGTTGACCTCGCGATGACGCAGCGCCATCAACGCACCGATCACGCCCCACAGCGCGGCAATCGAATCACCGATGGAAATCCCGGTACGCACCGGCGGCCGGTCTTCGAAGCCGGTGATGTACCGCAGACCGCCCATGGATTCTCCGACCGCACCGAAACCTGGCTGGTCTTTCATCGGCCCGGTCTGACCGAAACCGGACAGGCGCACCATCACCAGTTTCGGGTTCAGTGCGTGCAGGGTTTCCCAGCTCAGACCGAGTTTTTCCAAGACGCCGGGGCGGAAATTCTCGATGAGGATGTCGGCCTCGCCCAGCAGCTGTTTCAGGATCGCCAAACCGTCGGGGTGTTTCAGATTGAGGGTCAGCGACTTCTTGTTGCGCGCCTGGACGAACCACCACAACGAGGTGCCTTCGTACAATTTGCGCCACTTGCGCAGGGGATCGCCGCCGTCCGGCGATTCGATCTTGATCACCTCGGCGCCGAATTCGCCGCAAATGCGCGAGGCAAACGGCCCGGCGATCAGCGTACCCAATTCAATGATTTTCAGACCCGAGAGCGGTTTGCTGGTGAACGGCATGCGAAATCCTGTAGGACAAGGCTGAACGGATACAGGGTTTTAACATAGCCGGCTGTCAGACGCCGCAGCTGGATTGCCATCAATTCGATGATTGCCTGTGGCATCGGTTAGACTTGCCGACTTTCCTCGTATCAAGAAGCCCGTTCATGGCCCAGCCGTCCACTACCTACAAATTCGAACTGAACCTCACCGACCTCGACCGCAGCGTCTATGAGAGCGTCAAGCAGACCATCGCCCGTCATCCTTCGGAAACCGAAGAACGCATGACCGTGCGGCTGCTGGCCTACGCGCTCTGGTACAACGAGCAGCTGTCGTTCGGCCGTGGTCTGTCAGACGTGGATGAACCGGCCTTGTGGGAAAAGAGCCTGGACGACCGTGTCCTGCACTGGATCGAAGTCGGCCAGCCGGATGCCGATCGCCTGACCTGGTGCTCGCGCCGCACCGAACGCACCAGCCTGCTGGCCTACGGTAGCCTGCGTGTGTGGGAAACCAAGGTGATCCCGGCGATCAAGAACCTGAAAAACGTCAACATCGCAGCCGTTCCGCAGGAGGTGCTGGAGACCCTGGCGAAGGACATGCCGCGTGTCATCAAGTGGGACGTGATGATCAGCGAAGGCACGATCTTCGTCACCGACGATCGCGGTCAGCACGAAGTCCAGTTGCAATGGCTGCAAGGTGAGCGCGGCTGAGGTCGCGACACCGCTGATATTTCCCACGAATCAAAGAGAAGCCTCCGTCGCCCCATGCGTATCGACCCTCGTCAACTGCCTGCCACGCTGCCTTTCCTCGGTGATCTGCCGCCACTGCTGACCCGCCTGTACGCGGCGCGGGGTGTGCAATCGGAAGCGGAGCTGGACAAAAGTCTGGCGCGCTTGATCCCGTTCCAGCAGCTCAAAGGCATTGATGCGGCGGTTGACCTACTGGTGACGGCATTGGAGCAACGCCAGCGCATTTTGATCGTCGGCGACTTCGATGCGGGCGGCGCCACCGCCAGCACTGTCGGTGTGCTCGGTCTGCGCCTGCTGGGCGCGGCGCATGTCGATTATCTGGTGCCGAACCGTTTCGAATACGGTTATGGCCTGACGCCGGAAATCGTCGAAGTCGCACTGACCCGTGAACCGCAACTATTGATCACCGTCGATAACGGCATCTCCAGCGTCGAAGGCGTCGCGGCGGCCAAGCGCGCCGGACTGAAGGTGTTGATCACCGACCACCACTTGCCCGGCGATGAACTGCCGCAGGCCGATGCGCTGGTCAATCCGAACCAGCCGGGCTGCGAGTTTCCGAGCAAGGCGCTGGCCGGCGTCGGGGTGATTTTCTACGTGTTGATGGCTCTGCGCGCGCGACTGCGCAGCCTCGGCTGGTACGAGAGCAAACCGCAACCGAACATTGGCGAACTGCTCGATCTGGTGGCGCTGGGCAGCGTCGCCGATGTGGTGCCGCTGGATGCCAACAACCGCATTCTCGTGCATCAAGGGCTGGAGCGGATTCGTGCCGGCCGGGCGCGGCCGGGGATCAAGGCGATTCTCGAAGTCGCCAAGCGAGAGGCTGCGCGGATCACTTCCACCGACTTGGGTTTTATTGTCGGCCCGCGCCTGAACGCCGCCGGGCGTCTGGACGACATGAGCCTGGGCATCGAATGCCTGCTCACCGCCGACGCCAATCTGGCGCGGGAAATGGCTGCGCAACTGGACGGTATGAACCAGGATCGCAAATCCATCGAGCAGGGCATGCAGCGTGAAGCGCTGGCGCAGCTCAAGGATCTGCCGGTCGAGTCGATGCCGTTCGGTCTGTGCCTGTTCGACCCGGAGTGGCACCAAGGCGTGATCGGCATCCTCGCCTCGCGGATGAAAGAGCGCTATTTCCGCCCGACCATTGCTTTTGCCGATGCCGGTGATGGTCTGCTCAAGGGCTCCGGTCGCTCGGTGCAGGGCTTCCATATCCGCGATGCGCTGAGCGTGGTCGCGGCGCAGCATCCGAACCTGATCGCCAAGTACGGTGGCCACGCGATGGCCGCTGGTCTGACCTTGCCGCAGGAGAATTTTCCGCTGTTCGCCGAGGCATTCGACGCTGAGGTGCGTAGGCAACTTCGCGAAGAAGACCTCACCGGGCGCATGTTGTCCGATGGCACGCTGGCCGTCGAAGAATTCCACCTCGAACTGGCCCGCGCCTTGCGCCATGCCGGGCCATGGGGTCAGCACTTTCCGGAGCCGCTGTTTCACGGTGTGTTTCAACTGGTCGAGCAGCGCGTGGTTGGCGAACGGCATTTGAAAGTGGTGCTGAAAAGCGAATGTGGCTCGGTGAAGCTCGATGGCATCGCGTTTGGTATTGATCGCGATGTGTGGCCGAACCCGACGATTCAATGGGTTGAACTGGCTTACAAGCTCGACGTCAACGAGTTTCGTGGCAACGAGACTGTGCAGTTGATGATTGCTCATATCGAACCGCGTTAAGCCATTCGCGAGCAGGCTAGCTCCCACATTGAAATGCATTTTGCTGTGGGAGCGAGCCTGCTCGCGAAAGCGTCCTTTCACACACTGAATTACTCTGAACCCTCCCTCATCCCCGGTTGTCGACTAGGCTCTAAGCACTGCTTGATTGGCCTTGTGACGTCTTGTCGAATTCTTGCCCGCGGGGGCGGGCGCTGTACCCTTTTTCTGTCACTCGTCGACTTTTCAAACAGAACCCTGGAGCCTGCCCACTGATTCGAGAGGTGCCCCATGAGTCTGCTGCTTGAACCCTTTACCCTGCGCCAACTGACCTTGCCCAACCGCATCGCCGTGTCGCCGATGTGCCAGTACTCCAGCGTCGACGGCCTGGCCAACGACTGGCATCTGGTGCACTTGGGCAGCCGCGCAGTGGGCGGTGCCGGACTGGTGTTTACCGAAGCCACGGCGGTTACCGCCGACGGGCGTATCACCGCCGAAGACCTTGGCCTGTGGAACGACGAACAGATCGAACCGCTGCAACGCATCACTCGCTTCATCACCGCCCAGGGCGCGGTCGCCGGCATTCAGTTGGCCCACGCCGGGCGCAAGGCCAGCACCCACCGGCCGTGGATCGGCAAGCATGGCAGTGTCAAACCCGAGGATGGCGGCTGGACCCCGGTCGGGCCATCGCCGATTGCTTTTGATCCGCAACACACTCAACCGAAGCAGCTGGATGAGGGGCAGATCGCCGAAGTGATCCAGGCCTTTGTCGACGCGGCCAAACGCGCGCTGACGGCGGGGTTCAGCGTGGTCGAGGTGCATGCCGCGCACGGCTATCTGCTGCATCAGTTTCTTTCGCCGCTGAGCAACCAACGCCGCGATCAGTACGGTGGTTCGTTCGAGAATCGTATCCGTCTGGTGCTGCAAGTCACTGAAGCGGTGAGGGCGGTATGGCCGGAGGAATTGCCAGTATTTGTCCGCGTCTCGGCGACTGATTGGGTCGAAGACGGCTGGAATCCGGATGAGACCGTGGAACTGGCGCGTCGCCTTCACACGCTGGGCGCCGATCTCATTGACGTGTCTTCAGGAGGGACAGCTGCCAACGCGGAAATTCCGGTCGGACCCGGATATCAGACGCGCTTTGCCGAGCGGGTCCGCAAAGAGTCAGGCATTGCCACCGGTACTGTCGGAATGATTACCGAGCCTGCCCAGGCCGAGCACATTCTGCGTACCTGTCAGGCCGATATCATTTTCCTTGCGCGCGAACTGCTGCGCGATCCGTACTGGCCGCTGCACGCCGACGATGATCTGGGCGGGCGCAAAGCAGTGTGGCCTGCACAGTATCAGCGCGCGACCCATCGGGATCAGCCGATTCATGAATCGGATTTGCGCGATTGATTGAAGGCTGGAAAGCAAAAGCCCCGAGCCAGTGATGGCCGGGGCTTTTCTATTCGGCAGAAGTTTGCGTTGTCCAGGCGGGCCTCTTCGCGAGCAGGCTCGCTCCCACAGTAGGAATGCGAACCCCTGTGGGAGCGAGCCTGCTCGCGAATGACGCCAGAACAGCCGCCTTAGAACCTCCAGGGTATTTACGCTTGTCCGGCGCCGGCGGGAAGTACTGGTACAACCAGGTCTCGCTCAACGTGCGGTCATTGGTGCGAATGAACAGGCGCAGTTCCACTGGCTCGACACTGTCATTGGTCGGATACCAGTCGAACAGGATCCGATAACCCTTGATGTCATCCAGCACCAGCACGCTGAAGTCCTGCACCTTGCCGTTGGAACAGGTAATCACTGGCTCGATCCCGGTGCCCTGTGGCAGGCGCTCAAGGCCGCCACCGGTGAAGTCCACGGCAAAACGGCGCGCCCAGACTGGCGGGTAGTGCTCACCCGGCGCCCAACCCTCGGTGAAGCCGCCCATGCCCGAACGCGTCGCGTGCACTCGCGCCAGTGGCGTGCCGACCGGTGGCAGCGCGCTCCAGTAGAGCTTGTACCCGTAGTTCAGCGAATCACCGGCAGCCACGGGTTTTTTCGGCGTCCAGAACGCGACGATGTTATCCAGCGTCTCGCCGGTCGTAGGAATTTCCAGCAGATCGATAGAGCCTTCGCCCCATGCGGTTGTCGGCTCTACCCACAGGCTCGGGCGCTTGCTGTACCAGTCGACAGTGTCTTGATAGTTGGCGAATTCGTGGTCGGTCTGCACCAGGCCGAAACCCTTCGGGTCCTTGTCGGCAAATGCGTTGAATTGCAGCGTCGCCGGGTTGTTCAACGGACGGCAGATCCACTCGCCATTGCCGCGCCACATCGCCAGGCGATCCGAGTCGTGGATTTGCGGGTGAATGGTGTCGCACATGCGCCGTTCGTGGGTGCCGCAGCTGAACATGCTGGTCATCGGCGCCACGCCCAGTTGTTCGATGGTGGTGCGAGCGTTGATGTGCGCGTCGATTTCCATGACCACGCGCTCGGCCTGGCAATCGATGTCGAAGCGATAGGCGCCGGTCGCGCTCGGCGAGTCGAGCAGGGCGTAGACCACAAAACGCGTGGCGTTCTTGTCAGGCGTCTCGAACCAGAACTTGGTGAAGTCGGGAAACTCTTCGCGCTTCTTCGCGTAGGTATCAATGGCCAGGCCGCGCGCGGAGAGGCCATATTGGCCAGTAGCATCGACCGCACGGAAATAGCTGGCGCCGAGAAACGACACCACGTCATGCCGATCCAGCTCCGGTGCCTTGAACAGTTTGAAGCCGGCAAAACCCAGGTCGCCCTTGAGCTGCTGGGTGTCGACCGAAGTGTTCTCGTAATTGAACAGCGCCGGGCGGAAATGCACCTCGCGCGCCATGCGCGTCTTCGGATCAACGCTGTACATGCGCACCGGTTGGCGGAAACCCATGCCGACGTGGAAAAACTGTACGTCCAGCTGGCCTTTGTTTTCCTTCCACAGGGAATGCTCGCCGTCGTAGCGGATTGCGTTGAAGTTCTGCGGAGTCATGGTCGCCAGGGTTGGCGGCAACACCTGTTTCGTATCCTGATAGGCATTGCCGGCGAGCTGCTTGGCCTGACGCTTCAACGACTCGAAATCGAAGGCCTGAGCCTCGCCATCGGCGGCGCCGCCATTGGCTGCCCAAGCCCGGGCTGCCAACAGGCCCGACGCGGAAAGACCGGTGTAGGCCGCAATGGCCATGGACGCTTTGAGCAAATTCCTGCGGTGCATAAATACAACCTGTCGTGTGCAATCCGGCGCCGTTCCTGGCACCTGTCGGATCGGAAATTACGGTTCGGTCATGCCTTCGGCCAAACGCAACGGACTATAAACAGATGCCCGCTAGCTTAATCGGTTCGATTGTCGGGCAAAAAGGCTTGTTTGCGCTGCGTCATCTGGCAATGAAACAAGACATGTCTGTAATTTTTCTGACAGGGTTCTCTGATTTAGAGGGCATATCTGCTTTTTTCGATTAATTACTCTAAAAACCACTTTTCAACGCCGATTTAATTCCTATTCTATGGGCAAGACCGGATACAAGCCTTCGTGCCGGCGGGGCACACGACGCTGCTCGAAGAGGCAGGGCGATGTGAGGTTCAGCAGTTTCTTGACTCAATAGAGAAGGACATCGTCCATGGCAAAAATACAGGGCATCACCGAAATGTTGGGCATCTTTCCTTGCTTGGGCGGCGGGCGCAGAAGACGCCGTCTCAATTCCGAAGAATTGAAGCTGGTGGAGCGTTATCGAGAGCTATCGGAAAGCGACCGGATCGCCATGCGCTATCTGGTGGATGCGATGCGGAGTGTTTCGCGGTTTTAAGGAGGAGGGGAGAAGGGGGCAGGTCGAAAGGCCTGCCCCTTTTCATTGGGTAACGCTCGGAACGGGCCCTTCTGAGTGGCGAGCAACATCTCGAAGCACACTCACGGGGCGGATTGGGGCACTTTCGAACTAGGCTGAGGGCCTTAGATCCGGATAACCCTTGTTTGGAGACGGAACATGAACACCCGTGGATTGCTCGATCAACTGCTCAAGTCCGGGCAGGAAATGCTGCAGAACAAGGCTGGCGGCGCTTCCAGCAAATCGGCTGCCAGCGGACTTGGCGGCTTGCTCGGTGGCTCGTCTGGCTCCAGCGGCCTCGGCGGCCTGCTCTCCGGCGCGGGTGGCGGCGCATTGGCCGCAGGCGCGATGGGCCTGCTGCTCGGCAATAAAAAGGTCCGCAAGGTCGGCGGCAAAGTCGCGATCTACGGCGGCCTCGCCGCGCTGGGCGTACTGGCTTACAAGGCCTATGGCAACTACAACGCCCAAAAAGGCAGCGCACCACAACGCGAACCGCAAACCCTCGACCGCCTGCCCCCCGCGCAAGTCGAGCAGCACAGCCAGGCAATCCTCAAAGCCTTGGTCGCCGCCGCCAAAGCCGACGGCCACATCGATGAACGCGAGCGTGAACTGATCGAAGGCGAATTCACCAAACTCGACAACGACCAGGAACTGCAACACTGGCTCCACGCCGAACTCAACAAACCCCTCGACCCCACCGACGTCGCCCGCGCGGCGAGCACGCCGGAAATGGCGGCGGAGATGTACATCGCCAGTGTGATGCTGGTGGATGAGGAGAATTTTATGGAGAAGAGCTATCTGGATGAACTGGCACGGCAGTTGAAATTGGAGCCGGCGTTGAAGGTGGAGTTGGAGAGGCAGGTGCGGTTGGCGGCCGATTGATTCTATGGTGTGAGAAATCGCAGTGTTGTGCTGCGATTTCTCCTGAGTCGCCTAATGACGCTTCAATGAAGATTGAGCTTGGAAAGCTGTTTTAAATCTGTTCCATTCTTGAGCAGCGATGGTACTCAAGCCTCCATCATGAACTCTTCAATTTTTTCAATAAATTCGATTTTTCTTTTGGTCCTGAATTCAGATAGAAAAATTTCGGAGTTTTTAATCGGATTACCTCTTCTATCGTATTCGATCGTTAGCATGTCGATCACAAACTCTCCGTCGGGATCCCCTTCGGGCTCGACTCTCGTGTCAAAGCAATGGCCGGTACTCTGGCGGACTCCTCCGATCAGTACCGAACTAGAGAACCAGTTGCAAGTCTCCGGTGTCAGCTCCACCTCAAACAGATTGTTGATTGTTATTGTCCAGCCGCTTGGTACTCTGATAGGTTGGAGCTTGTATTCGAGTTTTGATCTCATTGGGTCTCTTCAAATCTTTGCGTTCGTGAATACTTTGCTCTGATCATTCAAACGATAGTCGTGCTTACTGCAGCGTTGAATAAGTGCGCTGGCAAGTATCAATTTTTTTACTTTAGTTTGTATTCGAAATTTTCATCTAAACCCAGGATATGTCCTGATTTTTTGTTCGCTCGAATATAAATATTATTTTTTTAAAAGTTTCGCCCATGCTTTGTTCAGATTCTTTCGAATTTTTCCATACTATTTCAATCGGACGCTCCACGTCCGTACTGAGCAAATCCCACAGAGAATTTAGGTTGTTTCCATAGTACTGAGCCCAAGAAAATGCAGAAGCTATACGCTTGTGGAGCAGCGGTTTAAAATAGATTCAAAATTTATTAATGATTTCATAAAGCTTAGTCGATTTTATCTCTTCAATATTCAGCTTGGATAGTATTGATTTTATTCTCTCTGAGTATTTTTCCGGGGTTATAATATGAGCGGTTGAGTGGGTGTCACTTTCTAGAAAGCGAGCAATGAGTGTATCTCGATTGTTCTTCAAGAACTTTGCTATAGCTGCTACGTTCAATTTGTCGTTTTCACTTAGGTGGCTCCAGATTTTATATGCGTCTTCCTCTTCCTTTTTTAGAATGAGAATAGTGTTTCGGTATTGTGTTAGTTCGTTAGGGGTGAATGTGATGTCGTTCGTGTTGGTGAAGTCTACATAAGAGTATATTTTAGTCTTTTCGTTTTTTTTCAAAAGTCCATTCGGGCTTAGGCTTGTGAGTATCTCTTTTTGCAGGCGTAGCTCTTGGATTTTCTGTTGTTCCAGAGAGTATCCAATGGTCCGCCACTTTATGGTTACCGGCCATTCAGGTGCGAGAAAATTACTGACGGCTTTCCACGTGGACCATAAGTCTTGAAGAGTGCCCGCTACTAATGCGATGCTCATGAAGTCAGGGTCGGAAAACTGCTCGGGCGTTTCATGGAACTTTATACCCGGTTCGCATGTGTAGTATATGCTCATGATTAGTCTTTTTTGAAGTAAGTGTGTGAGTTGTCACCTTCTTTTAAGGCTGCTTTCGTACCTGTGGTTCCCGTAACTTCAGTATTGAAGTGTGGCCCTTCATTACCTTTTATATGTCCCAATGAATGCTCTCTAATAGTCACAATCCTGCCGTCTTTCAAATTGAACTCATAAACCCTACTCATCACGCGACCAGGCTGGTCGGTAAGTACCTCTTTATAGGATCTGGATGGCTGCTGTGATAGGGGCACACCTCCAACGCGTTTCGCTTGTCTGAATGCGGCTTTCCTAGTAATTGTGCTGTCATGGCCTTTAGGTAGCTCTGGTTCGCCATTTTCAACCTTATTGTTACTAGTATCATCCACCTTTCTTTGAAAGCCTTTTTTCGCTTTGCCAGGGCAATTGTTGCTCAACCCCAAAGGATCCACCCACCCCGTAGGGTTAGGCACGTACTGGTAGCTGTTCAACCCACCCGCAAGCTTGATCGGGTCCGGCGTCAAGAACCGTCCAGTTCCCGGATTGTAGTAGCGGTGGCGGTTGTAATGTAACC
This sequence comes from Pseudomonas sp. Marseille-Q5117, assembly GCF_946901175.1. NCBI lineage: Bacteria > Pseudomonadati > Pseudomonadota > Gammaproteobacteria > Pseudomonadales > Pseudomonadaceae > Pseudomonas > Pseudomonas sp. Marseille-Q5117. The sequence continues at coordinate 46,489 of NZ_CAMPPP010000011.1, forward strand.
CTGTCTCGGCGTCGAAATACTGCCCTTGAAAACGCAGCGGATTATCGATTTCGCTGACGTCTAGCGCCGCGAGGTTGCCATAGGCGCGGTACTTCGCGGACCACATGATTTCGCCACTGTAGTCGGTGAGCTCTTGCGGAGTGCCAAGGTGGTCGAGTTGATAGTAGAACGGGGTAGCCTTTAGTGGGCCTTCGCCGTCGAGCATCGCCAACGGGCGGAAGCTGCCCGGCTCGTAGATGTAGCTGCGATAGCGATTTTCTGCGCTTTCGGCGATCAATCGTTCGCCTTGCCAGAGGAATTCAGTGGTGTGGCCGTCGACGGTTTTCTCGATGCGGCGGCCGAAGGCGTCGTATTTGTAGGATGCGGTGCTGCCGCCCGGCAGGCTGACGCCGATCAGGCGGTGCTGGCAGTCGTAGCGGTACTCGGTGACGAGCTTCTGGCCGGTGCCGCGACGCTCTCGGATCAGGTTGCCGTAAGCGTCGTAGTCGTAGTGGCGGTCGCCCTGCATGAGCAGGCGATTGCCTTTGACGTTGGCGAGGTTGGCTGCGGGCAGGTCATTTTGTCCGAGGAGGTTGCCTGCCGGGTCGTGAGCGAAGCTCTCTGGCATGGCGCCGCGTACGCTGATCAGTCGGTCGAGTGGATCGTAGTGATAGCTGCGGTTGCCTTTGCGGCTGTCGTCGATGCCGGCGAGGTTACCGTTGGCGTCATTGGAACAGGTGTTTGTCCCGTTGGCTCACGCTGTGCGCTTGCAGGCGGCCCTGTTCATCGTATTCATATTGGCTTAGCAGCAAACCTTGCTGGCGCTGTTGTTCGCGACGGGCGCTGAATTGGTGGCTGGTCAGGCGCGAGCCATTGAGGTCAATGCTGCTGAGTTGCCCGCCAGGCTGGTGACGGTAATCGAGTTTGCTGCCATCGGGCAAGCGGCAGTGCTTGAGCTGGCCGACGCTGTCGTATTCGTAGCGCAGAGTGCCCCAGCCTTGGTGTTCTTCGATGAATCGGTCTTGCAGATCGTATTTATAGGCGAGCGGCCAGTGGCCGTCGTCGACGTTAACGAGGCGACCAAGCGCATCGTAGCTGTAGTGAATCTCCTCACCATCGGGCAGCGTCTTGACCAGCAAACGGCCGGCGGTATCCCGCTGATATTCGGTGATCAGTTCGCTACCGTCATCGCCGAACTCGGTTTTCTTAAGCAGTTGGCCGTTCAGGTCATACTCGTACGCGGTGCGTCGGCCGTCGAAGCCGGTTTCCTGCTGGATCAGGCCGTTGGCGTAGTATTCGAGGTGGTAGTGCTCGCCACGCTCGTTTTCATTTTCAGTGAGCAGCAGGCGCGAGTTGTCGTAGCGATAGCGCAGTTGGCTGCCGTCGGGATTGATGCGGCGGCTGACCAGATGCAGGTTGTCGGCGTATTCGTAGCGGGTGATGCGGCCGAGTTCGTCGCGTTCGGCTGTGACATTGCCGTAAGCGTTGTAGCTGAATGCACGAGTGGCACCGCCGGGCAGCGTAACTTGGGCAAGGCGATTGGCAGCAGCCCATTGGTAATGAGTGATCGTGCCTGACTCTTCCTGGCGAGTGATCTGCCTGCCTAGTGCATCGTAACGGTACTTGCGCTGACCGCCGTCGGGCAGGCGTTCTTCAAGCAATTGACCGAGATTGTTCCAACTGAGTTGATGACGGCTGCCGTCCGGGTGACGGATTTCAGACGACCCTACTCCCAACTGGCTTTGCCGCGACGAAACGAAAAGGGGACAGATTTATATTCAGTTTGTAGACAACAAATCTGTCCTCTTTTGCTTCTTCTGCTTTTGTACGTGTATTTGTGGCGTACATGTATCGTTAAAGGCGTTCGAGATCAATTAGACAGCCCTTGAGTTTTAATCGCTTGATCTCGTCATCAAATTTGTATTTTGGCAAATCTTTGTTTTTGACGTCGTATTGCTGTCTAAGGAGGCGAAATAATTTCCCTATATTTTTCTTGCTTTTTTCATCAATGCTTTCAATTAAATCGTAATTGTTGGCGGACAGAAACGCGATTTTGCTTTTAAGTGTGTAGTGCGCGCTTATGTTTGAAAGCAATCCTTCTGCATCTGAATAATCTTCTTTTAAGTATTTGTGTAATCTTCAAATATGGCCGTTAGCAGGCTTTGTGCAGCTTTTTGATGTTTTAAAACTCCGCACATTTCCTGCCAGTTGCTGATGAATAGATGGTCTCCCCAATCGGAGCCGCGGGCGCAATATTGTCCCTTTCCTCTAAAGAAGTTAGGTGTTTCATGAAGTTCTAAAGCCGTTTCAAAAGTAGTCTTCATTGAGCTTTTTCCAGTCGTCAAGGTTTGTCACAAAACGTTCCAATATCATTGCTTTGATGAGCGTTTTTTGAATCACGTATTTGTGAATTCGGAACCTAAGGATGCTCTATCTTCGGAATATACCGCTGTCATTATTTTTCTAAGTACGGTTGGCTGTCAGTTAGAGTTAGCAGTCCAAGTCAAAAGCATGCGACTGTGAAGGGCCGTAATCGGCTGAGCCGAGATACCTATCCCGAAAAAGGGCTAGAGCCTTCCCGAGAAAATAGCAAGTTCGGCTCGCCAGAAATTTTTTAGGTCGCAACTCCGCGGTCTGCGCCTGGCTTGAACATGAGAGATTCGTCTTCTTGTCTAGCTTTACAGCGCTCTACAAAAAACATTGCTGCGGACGGATCTTTAAGAAAGAGTTCGTACGACTCTTTGCTTATCTCGTAATACTCATCATAGTCAACCAAACGGTTGCTAACGGGGATGGAAACATAATACTTTCCACTAGCGGCTTCTATTCCTAAGGTGAATCGCTCGTCTGTATTGACAAAAGTGTCATTGAATTTCATGTTTTCCTCTTACGGCGATAGTGGTGATATTTCAAGTTTCGGTGCAATCGCGCCTTTAGCGTCGACTATTGCTTCACTATTTCCATTTGGCAACTTTCCACCCGGAATCCATAAGTCGTTAGCGCCGGCTTCATTTCCTGATGGAATTCTTAGTCCGAGTTCCCTTGGATTAGTGATGTCCACGCGCAATAATTGATTGTTGCTAAGAAAGCCAGGTTCAAGGCCCAAGGAACTCTCAAGAACAGAGCTATCTCCGTTAGCGGATGCTAGCAGCCTGTCGGCTTCGCTTCTCGGCATAACAAAGGATGTGCCATCGCGTTGCCCAATACCATATCTGTCCAAGTTGTTTTGAGTCATAAAACGGGTCGCACCTCCATCAAACTGGGAAAGATGATTCGATATGTAGTCGGCGGACAGATAACTGCTTGGATCGGGGCGCATACCCTTCGGTGTCGCAATAATCTCGTCTATTTGCGACTGAGTTAGTGGAGGTGAAACATCAGGGCAGTCCCCTTTCCCACACATCAAACCTAATGGATCAACCCACCCTGTAGGGTTCGGCACATACTGGTAGTTGTTCAACCCACCCGCAAGTTTGATCGGATCCGGTGTCAAAAACCGTCCAGTCGCAGGATTGTAGTAGCGGTGCCGGTTGTAATGTAACCCCGTCTCGGCATCGAAATACTGACCCTGGAAACGCAAAGGGTTGTCGATTTCGGCGACGTCCAACGCTGCCAGGTTGCCGTAGGCACGGTATTTCGCAGACCACATGATCTCGCCACTGAAGTCGGTGAGTTCTTGCGGCGTGCCGAGATGGTCGAGTTGGTAATAGAACGGCGTGGCCTTCAGTGGGCCTTCGCCATCGAGCATTGCCAGCGGGCGGAAGCTACCAGGCTCGTAGATGTAGGTGCGGTAGCGACTCTCAGCACTTTCGGCGATCAGGCGCTCGCCTTGCCAGAGGAATTCAGTCGTTTGTCCGTCAACGGTTTTTTCAATGCGACGGCCAAAAGCGTCGTATTTATAGGTTGCGGTACTGCCTCCGGGTAGGCTGACGCCGATCAAACGGTGCTGGCAGTCATAGTGGTATTCGGTGACCAGACGCTGGCCGGTTCCACGCCGTTCGCGGGTCAGGTTGCCATAGGCATCGTAGTCGTAGTGGCGGTCACCTTGCATAAGCAGGCGATTACCTTTGACGTCGGCAAGGTTTGCCGTTGGCAGATCGTTTTGACCGAGCAAGTTGCCGGCTGGGTCGTGAGCGAAGGTTTCGGGTATGGCACCGCGAACACTGACCAGACGATCCAGTGGGTCGTAGTGGTAGCTGCGGTTTCCCTTGCGGCTGTCATCGATGCCGGCCAAATTGCCATTTTCATCGTAGGCGTAGCGGCGCTGGAACAGGTTGCGGTCTTGCTGACCCACGGTGTGCGCTTGAAGCCTGCCCTGTTCGTCGTATTGGTATTGGCTCAGCAGTACGCCTTGTTGGCGCTGCCGTTCGCGGCCAGCGTCGAATTGGTGCGTAGTCAGGCGCGAGCCATTGAGGTCGATACTGCTCAGTCGGCCGCCGGACAGGTGACGATAATCAAGCGTGCTGCCATCAGGGAGTCGGCAGTGACTCAATTGGCCGACGCTGTCGTACTCGTAACGCGTGGTGCCCCAGCCTTGGTGCTCAGTAATGAGACGATCTTGTACGTCGTACTCATAGGCGAGGGGCCAGTGACCGTCGTCAACGTTTACCAAGCGACCCAAGGCATCGTAGCTGTAATGGATTTCCTCGCCATCTGCGAGGGTTTTGACCAGCAAGCGGCCAGAGGCGTCGCGCTGGTACTCGGTCACTAGTTCACTGCCGTCGTCGCCGTATTCGGTTTTCTTCAGCAGTTTGCCGTTGAGGTCGTACTCATACGCAGTGCGACGCCCGTCGAAGCCGGTTTCCTGCTGGATCAGGCCGTTGCTGTAGTAATCGAGTCGGTAATGCTCACCGCGTTCGTTTTCGATTTCAGTGAGCAAAAGACGCGCATTATCGTAGCGATAGTGCAGTTGGCTGCCGTCCGGATTGATTCGACGGCTGACCAGATGGAGATTGTCGGCGTATTCATAGCGCGTGATCCGACCCAGTTCGTCGCGCTCTGCGGTGACGCGACCGTATGGGTTGTAACTGAACGCCCGAGTAGCGCCGCCGGGCAGGGTAATTTGTGCCAGCCGATTCGCAGCGTCCCATTCATAGTGAGTAATCGCTCCGGTTTCAGCCTGACGTGTGATCTGCCGACCGAGTGCGTCGTAGCGGTATTTGCGCTGGCCTCCGTCCGGCAGGCGCTCCTCCAGCAATTGGCCGAGATTGTTCCAGCCCAGTTGATGACGGCTTCCATCAGGATGCCTGATTTCCAGCAGTCGACCCTGGCGATCATAGCTGTAGTGTGTCGAGTTGCCATCCGGATCAACTTGTTCGGTGATATCGCCCTGGTCGTTGCGCCAGTAGATCCATTTGGCCGGGCCACGATTTACCACACGAACGTAACCGTGGTAGTACTCGTAAGAGGTCGGCATGTCTTCCGGCGGGATGACCGCGACCAGTCGACCGGCCTCGTTGTACTGGTATTCAGTGACCGCGCCGAGGGGATCCTTTTCGGCGATCAACCGGCCTTGGTCGTCGTAAGCTTTGAGGTGTTCTGCGCCATCCGGATCAACCTTGGCTACGAGTCGAGCCTTGTCATCGTGGGTGTAGACTTCTTCACTGCCATCTGCGTTGGTTACCGTGACACTACCGTTGTCATCCCAGGCGTAATGCGCGTCCATCTGCGAGAAACTGGCCCAGTGATGGATGCAACGCGCGGACTTACCTTCCTTTTCCCATTCCCAGTAGAAGCTCGCGCCACCGGCAAGTTGCCGCTCGAGAATGACGTTCTGTTCGTTGTAGGTGTAACGCTCAGACTCACCGGCAGCGTTCGTGGCTTTAGTCAGGCGCTGCTGAGCATCGTACGTGTAGGTGACCAGGGTCTGGACGGAGCTCCATGCATCTTCCAGCGTGTCTGCCGGGACAAATTGCTGATAGTCGATAGCGACGATGTGTTTGCGATCATACCGAACCAGCAGGGCTCGACCGGCCCCGTTGTCCACGCGCTTGATTCGACCGTGGATGTCACGGGTGATATGCAGGCGATTGTCGTAGTTGTCGCTGATAGCGATCAGCGTCGCACCTTTGCTGTCGAAGCGGAAGTGATAGAACTGCTTACGCTCACCTGCCTGTGTGAGAACGAGCTCGGAAGGATCACCGCCAATGAAGATGGCCGCTTCCGAAAGGCTATTGGTGATTGCCGGACGCTGTTCGCTCGGCATCGGAAACGTCGTGACACGGTTTTCGTGGTCAGTCCAGATGACTTCGTCGCCATTGATGTCCACGCGCTGGGCGAGGGCATGGCTCCAACCATAACCGAGGCCGCAGTCGATTTCCGCCGCACTGGTGCGATAGAGACGCGTCCATGTAAAGGGCAGCAAACCGCCGAGTTCACCATCGGTAATCGTTAACAGCTCTTCACCCGTCACCATCGAAACCGGGCAGCCATTGGTGCAGGTTTTCTTGGCGCAGGTGGCGCTTTTGTCGTCGGGCGTCTTGGATTGATCGGGAGCGTCGTCGACCTTGTCCTTTGGCTGGAGCGAGGTTTGATTCTGTTTTTTGTCTCGTGGAAACGAAGAAGCGTCTTTGACTTCCTGTTTTGGAGTATCTGTAGTTTTCGGCAGCTGGCTTTTGGGCGGCAGCCCCGCTACATGACTTTTGGGTTCAGCGTTACGCGAGCCAGCCTTTGGCGCCTCGGTGGTAGCTTCATCGATTTTCAGCACTGCGGTTTTGGCAGGCTTCATCGGCACATTCTTGGCGCTGGCGATGATTGGTTTCGACGCTTGCGCATGGGCGGGCAAGGCGTGTTTGCTACTGAGTGTCATCAGGGTAGATGCAAGATCGTCCAGATACTTAATCGCTTCGCCCGATTTGACCGTGGTAATGACTTTTGTCCCGGCTCTTACAGCAAGTCCAGCGCCACCTGTCAGGCAGATACCCAGTAGTACGTTGATCAGAAACTCCGAAGCGATCGCCGTCATAACGTCGACGATTACCTGCGGCGGGAGCATGCCGACCCAAGCCACGATCGCCGAGACATAGATGAACATCAGCGGTTCGTCGCTGAGGATCAGCAACCCTGAAGCAATGGACTCTTTCGAAGCAGCGTATAGCTTGTCGATTTCGACGTCCGACAAATATTCTTTGAGTTTTGCGTAGTTTTTTTGAGGATGAGCGAGCAGGTCGAACAGGCTTTTGATGTCATCCCACAGACGGAGGAGAGCTTGCTCAAAACCGTCCAGCGCTCGTTTGAGCAAAATGACCGAGCGCCCTGCACGATCTGCCGCCGAGTAGCTCGCCCACTGCGGCTGAAACTTGCTCGACCATTCGCTTTGCAGCCAGCCTTCAAGCTTGCCGATAACGCCTTGATAGGAGTCATAGAGTGCTTTGACGTCACTCTGCGATACGTTGGGGAAGAACGTGATGCGATAGGTCTGGCCCTTCTTGGCCCCATCTATCACTTTGATGCCGCTTGGGCCGATCATGGTTTCGATGACCGGACCGGTAACGTCGTCGTAAAAGGTGCCTTTGGTGACTGGCTCCAGTTTCACTGGAGTATTTCCGATAGGTACAAATCGCGCTGACTCAAACATGTGGATCAGCGTGAAATCACCCACCAGTGGGCAGGTTGCGTATGTTTCCACGGCACCCGTTTTGGTCTTTCGTTCAGTCACTCGGACTTCATTGCCGACCTTGAAGGTCTGGTCGACGTCCAGCGCCCAACCAGTCCAGAAACCGTCTGCCCATTCCTTGTAATCACTCAGGCAGTTTTTGAAGTCTTTGAGTATCAGATTCACGTCAGGCGCTTTGGCGTCCAGCACACGCAGGACCAGGGTACCAATCGGGGTATTCATGACGTGACTTCCTTTGTCAGCTGTGCGGCGAGACGTTCTGCCATATCTTCTGTGTTTGGGTTCTGGCGCACGAAGCGCTCAACCTTTCTGCGCAGGTTGGCTTCGGGTAATTCGAAGTAAAACTCAGGGCAATCTTCTGATAGCCACTGCATCAGGTTCTCGACGACGGTGGTGTGATTTTTTTTAGCGAGGGCATCCAATAGTGCTTGGGGAATTTCCCACCAGGGCCAATCTTTTGCGGGAGGTACCGCTCTTCTGCCGACTTCGAGACACTGTCCGTTAATCAGATAGCGTTGGAACACGGGCAGCAATTCACCTGCCGTAGCACCTAACCCCTCGATGATCGGATGAAAATGCCGACCATCCCAGAATCTGAAAAACACTTCAGTAGCGTCGGGCATTTTTACTTGAGTCAGGCTGCGCAAATGCTCCAGCACCGTTTCCGGCGCGCTGGTGGATACCGCAAGCCAACCCCAATCCAATGCAGCGGTTTCAGTAATCCATTGCAGAAAACTGGCATTGGTACTGATCTCGGCGAGATACGGCATTACGGGTAGCCAATCGGCGTAGGGCGTTCCACTCCAGATAGGCAGTAGTTGTGGTGCGGCATCTTGTTGATAGAAGGGCTTAAGCGGTTCGGCATCACTCGCCGCGCTGATCACCAAATACAAACGCTCGCCGCTTTGCAGCGGCTGTTGCGCCAGCCAGTCCTTGGGGGTGATTGGTTCAGATGGCACAGGCACCTGCCTTGCATTTTTCGCATTCTTCACAGAATGGCGCGTTACGTTTTAGGGTGTTGATCTGCGCCGGGGTCAGGACTTGGCCAGCCTTGTCGGCATCCGCCTGTTTCAACACGCCGGGCATCAATGGCGCGGCGCCCGTACCAACGCCCGGGCTACCACCAGAGTTCATGTTGATCACCGGCCCGCTCAGGGTCACGCCGCCGGCGTCGATCTTGATAAAGCTGCCGCCGCCGACCAGGGTCAGCTCCGCACCCGCTTCCATCACCACTTTCATGCCGCTGCTCAGGTGGATTTCCTGGCCTGCGTCGATGAACTGGCCGGTGCCGATCTTGATGTGCTGGTTCACGCCGACGGTGAGGTGGTCGTTGGCGCGGGTTTCGACTTTGCGATCGGCGTAGACGGTGTGGTGTTCTTCGGCCTTGAACTCGGTGTAGCTGTTCTTTTCGACGGTGTCGTGGCGTTCGTTGCCGACGCGGATTTTCTGGTCGTGCTCGATGTTCTCGTCCCAGTCGCGCTGGGCGTGCAGGTAGATCTGTTCCTGACCTTTTTTGTCTTCGATGCGCAGTTCGTTGTAGCCGCCACCACCCATCGAACTCAGGGTCTTGAAGGTGCTGCGGGTCTTGTTCGCCGGCAGTTCATAGGGGACGGTGTTTTCCTTGTGGTACAGGCAGCCGCTGATCAAGGGCTGATCGGGGTCGCCTTCAAGGAAGGTGACCAGCACTTCCATGCCGATGCGCGGGATGGCGATGCCGCCGTACTGGGCGCCGGCCCAGGCGCTGGAGACGCGCAGCCAGCAGCTGGTCTTGTCGTCGGCCTGGCCTTCGCGGTCCCAGTGAAACTGGACTTTGACCCGGCCGTATTCGTCGCAATGAATTTCTTCGCCTTTCGGGCCGGTGACTACTGCGCTCTGGCTGCCGAGGATTCGCGGTTTCGGGTGGCGCAGCGGCGGGCGGTTGGGTACGTCCCATGGCGTGGCCTGGAAGCGGTTGCGGTAGCCCTGGTGGAAATCGTCTTTCAGCGCGGTGGTGTCGCTGGTCACCGACTCCTCGAGCACTTGCGGCTGCTTGCCTTCATGCAGGACTTCGGTGAGCAGCCACAGGTCGTTCCATTTGGCTTTCGGGTGTTCGGTCAGGGCGAGGAAATGACCGCTGACCAGCAACGGCTGATCACTCTTGCCTTCGGCCAATTGGAAGTCGCTGCGATGACGTTCGAGGGCGCGTTTGGCCAGGTGCTTGCCGCGCTCGCGGTCGATGAAGCGGCCCGGGTAATCGTAGTCTTCGAGGTCGGGCAGGGCGTCGCCACGGTTTTCGCTTTCCAGGGTCAGGCGCGGTTTTTCGAAGTCGTAGTCGCGGCGCGTGGTGCGGCTGGTGCGGGTTTCCAGGCGCAGATCGAAACGCTTGATCACCGGGTTGCTGGCGACCATGCCGGAGTCTTGCTGATAGGGCACCGGGGCGAGTTTCGGGAACACCGTCTGGTCATCGCCGAAAACGAGCTTGTGCGCGTTGGCGCTGTGCTGGAAGTGGAAGTGAATGCCTTCTTCTTCACACAGGCGCTGGATGAAGTGCAGATCCGACTCGTCGTATTGCACGCAGTAGATGCGTTCGGGATAGATCGAGCCGGTCGTGAATTCGTAGGCGTTGCCTTGAATGCCGTGCTCTTCCAGCACCATTCCGATGATTTTCGGCACGCTGAGGTTCTGGAAGATGCGCTGGTTGATGCGGTGCGCCAGATACGCCAGCTGCGGGCGCAGCGTCACCGAATAACGGGTCAGACGCTTGCCGGAATCGCCTTGCGCGGCGCGGTAGATCTGCCCATGAATGCCGCTGCCATCGGGCGACAGCTGCAGAAAGGCCGGTTTGTGCAGCAGGGTTTCGAGGTCCAGCGACGGCTGCTCACTGACCAGTTCCACCTCAAAGACAAAAGGCTGGCTGATGGCTTCCCGACCGGTCAGGGTGAATACCTGAAAGTCGGCGGAAAGCCCCTCAATGGTCAGGGCAAAGTGGGTTTCATTGGCCGGCGCGAACATCCCTTGTTCCTCGTGCTGTACAGCGGCGCTCGTCGACGACCGCAAAAAAGCGGCTCAACGTACGCGAAATTCTGGAGGGGCGTAAACAACATCGACCAGCAGAGCTGGCCGATGCGTGTAACGGTCAGCCGTAATTAAACGACTGGAGCACGCCAGTCATCGGAACCCGAAGTACCGGATACTTCGTGGGTCCAGGTGATTTTGCGGTAGGTGAACTGCACTTCTTCCAGGTGGGTGAAGTGCGCGTTGCCTGGATCCTGGCAGTTGTGCATTTTGTTGTTGATGGCGACGATGATCGCGTCTTCCAGTTTGGTGGTGTAGTAGTGCTCTTGGGTGCCTTGAGCCGAAGTGCGGTACCACTGGATAACGATTTCGCTCATGCGCTCGCCGGAAGTCAGAGCTGCTTGCAGCAGTGGCGAAGCCTTGTCGTAAACCTTGGTGATCACAACTGGCTTGTGAACGCGCTGACCGGTTGGCTGACCGGATTGCGGGTCACGCGGGATGATCACGTCGTGGGTGAAAGCCTGAACCATGACCTGGTCTTCGTGGCCTTCCTGGTAGGTGTTGCCAACGGAGTCGGCGGTGAAAGCGCCGGCAGTGATCAGGCCTTGTTTTTCGCCGGTAACCGACATGTACGCTGGTGTTGCCATGGGGTGCTCTCCTTGCGGATAAAGTTAGGGTGCCCGGAGGCGAAATCGCCCGGTGGGTGGCTGAGGGTTATCAAGGAGCGTGCCAGGTTTTGCGCGGTACCCGGATGGCGGGGGCGCCACAGTAGTCGGTGATCATTCGGGGCGATTTTCAGCGGAAAAGTCGGGAGGAAGTGCGCAAGAAGTTGCGCAGTACTGCGCAACTTCTTGCGCACTTGGCTGCAGGCCCTGACCCGCTTGGGCTACGGGGGATTTAGGCCCTGAAATATTACGACCTACTGCGCAACTTCTTGCGCACAATGGCCAGATGCCTTTGTGGAGGCAAAGATTGCTATGGAGGCAAAGATTGCCTCATAGCTTCAGATCAAAAGATCGCAGCCTGCGGCAGCTCCTACATTTGGAATGCGTTTCCCCTGTAGGAGCTGCCGTAGGCTGCGATCTTTTAATGTTTTAACGCGCGAGTCGGGTCAAACACTCCTCAACCGACCGCCGTTGCGTCTCGGCGTACAACCCCAACTCATCAATGGTCGAACGCCCCAGCGCCTGTTCGAAAGCCTGGCGATTGGAATGTTCGGCGTAATGCGTCTGCGCAGAATCGCCGAGGTTCGACTGAAAAATCCCCGCTGCGCTCACCGGCAGGAAATCTTCGTACACCAGCGGCTCCGCTTTCACGTAGCCATCGCGCAGCAAGTCCTCCAGGGACGACTCACCAAGTCCTCCAGCGGCCAAACCCTTTTCCGAGAGGAAATAACGAAAGTACGCCAGCCCCTGTTCGCGCATGCCCTCAGTGCTGTCAGGAAATTCGGCAAAGTGCTGAGTCATCAGCGCGTCGTAGCGTGCGGCATTGGCTTCGTTGGGGAAGTCGCCCAGTTCATCGCGAGCGGCATTCAACAAGCGGTCATACAGCGCGCGACCCTTGGGTGTCAGAGCTGCGCCGCGTTGTTCGATTTCGCCGAAGCGCGCGCTGTGGCTGCCACGGGTTTCGGGCTGATCGGTGAAGGCGATCGGCTCGTCCAGCGCTTTGAAGCTGGTCTGGCGCAGCAGGATCGGGCAGTTGCGACGCGGTGGGCCTTCGATCACCGCTTTTGGTGTAATGCCATGGGCAGGCATCTGTTGCTGCACGGTGTCGATGTCCAGCGTGCGTGGGGTCAGGTGGTTGATGTGCGGGCCTTTGAACGCAACGACATCGGCGACCAAGCGGTGCTGGGCGCTGAGTTTCTGGTATTGCGCGGCGCTGACCGTGGCGCTGTGGTGCCAGCGAAAAGTCTCCAGTGCCTGTCGGACGAATTCCACGGCCTCCGCTTCATTCAGTCCGCCTGCCGTTTCCGCCTGTTCAATCAGGCGCAACGCCTCTTCAGTAAAAATCGAACGACGGGCCAGTACCGACTCGGCAAACGAACGCAATTCAGGATCTTCAATCAGCTCCAGCCGCAGCAACGAGGTGAACACGCGAAACGGGCTGACCTGCAACGCTTCTTCATGCACCGCACGAAACGCCGTTGAATGCACCGGCACACCGGCCGGGGTCAGGTCGTAATAACCCACCGGTTGCATACCCATCACCGCGAACAGGCGGGCGAGGGTGGCCAGTTCGCTCGCGGTGCCGACGCGAATGGCGCCGTGGCGTTCCATGTCCAGCCGCTCGATTTCGCCAGTGCGCTTGAGCTGTCCGGCAATCTCAGGCTGACGTGTCAGCACTTCGCGATTGGTTTTCTCCACCAGTTCCATCAGCGCGCCGTACAGCGGCACCTCTTCGCGGTACATGTCGGACATCGCTCGGGAGAAGCGTTGGCGGATCAGGTCGGGGCTGACGAACGGCTGCACGGTCATGAAAAAAATTCCTGCCACGGTGACGAAATGGATGCCGGAAAAGATCGCAGCCTTCGCCCACGCGGGCAAACGAAGAATCCTACGAACTTCATTCTGCCAACGACTGATCCACCAGTTCGATCCAGTGTCTGACCGGCGTGCGCCCGGCGCTCGCCAGATGGCTCTGACAGCCCACATTGGAAGTGACGATCAACTCCGGTCGGCCGCTTTCCAGGGCGTTGAGGCGCTGATCGCGCAGTTGCCGCGCCAGCACCGGTTGGGTCAGCGAGTAAGTGCCCGCCGAGCCGCAGCACAAATGGCCATCCGGTACCGGCGTGAGGTTGAAGCCGAGTCGGGTCAGCACTGTTTCCACGGCGCCGCCGAGTTTCAGCGCGTGCTGCAAAGTGCACGGGCAATGCACGGCGATGCGTCGTTCGCTGGCGGCGCAGACCTGTTCCAGCGGTTCCTGCGCGATGACTTGCACCAGGTCCCGAGTCATTTCGCTGATCTGCCGAGCCTTGTCGGCATAGACCGGATCGTCCGCAAGCAAATGCCCGTAATCCTTGATGAACGCGCCGCAACCGCTGGCCGTCTGCACGATGGCTTCGGCGCCGTTCTGCAGATGCGGCCACCAGGCGTCGATGTTCTGTCGAGCGCGGTCGAGACCTTTGCCCTGAGCGTCGAGGTGATAGTCGAGGGCGCCGCAGCAACCGGCCTCGCTCACCGGGGTGACGCTGATGCCCAAGCGATCGAGCACCCGCGCGGTCGCGTCATTGGTGTTCGGCGACAGGCCCGGTTGCACGCAACCTTCGAGCAACAACACCCGGCGCGCATGCCGAGGAGCAGGGCGCGACCCCATAACATCCAAGCGCTGCGGCAGTTTGCTTTCCAGCAGGCGCGGCAGCAGCGGCCGAAAGGTCGCGCCGATGCGCAGCAAGCCTTTGAACACAGCCGGATTCGGCGCCAACGCGCGCAAGCCTTCGCGCAGCAAGCGCTGGGCGGCGGGGCGCGGCACCGCGCTGTCGACTACCGCGCGGCCAATGTCGAGCAGGTTGTGATAATCGACGCCGGACGGGCAGGTGGTTTCGCAGTTGCGGCACGACAGGCAACGATCCAGATGCAGTTGCGTCTGCTCGGTGGCCGGTGCGCCTTCCAGCACTTGCTTGATCAGATAAATGCGTCCCCGCGGGCCATCGAGTTCATCGCCGAGCAATTGATAGGTCGGGCACGTCGCGTTGCAGAAGCCGCAATGCACGCAGGTGCGCAGGATCTTTTCCGCTTCGCCAGCGCGGGGCAATTGCCGCGATTGCTCGCTGAGGGTGGTTTGCATGGCTAGACCTCCGCGTACATTCGTCCGGGGTTGAACAGCCCTTGCGGGTCGAGTTGCGCCTTGAGTTGCCGGTGGCAGCGCAGCAGGGTTGGCGCCAAGGGTTGAAACGGCGAGTCGGTGGCACCGTGGGTAAAGCACGTTGCATGGCCGCCCAAGGAATGGGCGAGTGCGTGAATCTCAGGGCGTTCGGATTTCACCCAGCGTTGCGCACCGGCCCAATCGATCAGTTGCTCGCCGGGCAGCTCGAGCGGGCCGAGGTTGTTCGGCAATGACAGGCGCCACAGCGGCAAGCCTTGGTCGAAAAAACTCAGGCGCTGTTCGTTGAGGTCGCGCCAGAAAACCGAGTCCAACGGCTCACCACCGAGGCGTTGATGCGCCGCCGTCACCGAACCTTCGCCACCTTCCAGACGCAGGTACAGGCTCCGGCCATCGTGGCACGCGGCGCTGATCGGCAGCGGTTGCTGGCCCCATTCGGCAAGTTTGCTCAAGGCCCGAGCGCAGTCGATATCGAGGCGAATGCTCAGGCACTGGCGCGGTTTCGGCAGGACTTTCAGCGACACTTCGGTGAGCACGCCGAGGCAACCGAAACTGCCGGCCATCAGCCGCGACAGGTCATAACCGGCGACGTTTTTCATCACTTCGCCACCGAAGCGCAGATGCTGACCGAGGCCGGTGATCACCCGCGTGCCGAGAACGAAGTCGCGTACCGAGCCGGACCACGGCCGGCGTGGCCCGGACAACCCTGCGGCGACCATGCCGCCGACCGTGGCGCTGTCGGCGAAGGACGGCGGTTCGCAGGGCAACATTTGCCCGGCGTCATCCAGCGCCGCGAGCAGCTCGGACAACGGCGTGCCGGCACGTGCGGTGACCACCAGTTCGGTCGGATCGTATTGAACGATGCCGCGATGAGCACGGGTGTCGAGCACTTCGCCGGCCACCTCGCGACCGAGAAACGCCTTGCTGTTGCCGCCCTGAATCTTCAGCGGCGTGGCATTGGCCCGCGCGGCGTTGACCTGATCAAGCAGGGCGTTGGCGGCATCGAAATCAGCCATCAGAATCGCTCCAGCTCGGGGAAGGGCAGTTGCCCGGCGTGAATGTGCATCGCGCCGAATTCGGCGCAGCGATGCAGGGTCGGAATGTTCTTGCCGGGATTGAGCAGGCCCTGCGGATCGAACGCGGCTTTCACCGCATGAAACAGCAGTAACTCGTCGCTGTTGAACTGCGCGCACATCTGATTGATTTTTTCGCGGCCGACGCCGTGCTCGCCGGTGATGCTGCCGCCGACTTTCACGCACAATTCAAGGATCTTGCCGCCCAGTGCCTCGGCGCGATGCAGCTCGCCTGGCTGGTTGGCATCAAACAGGATCAGCGGATGCATGTTGCCGTCGCCGGCATGGAACACGTTGGCTACGCGCAAGCCATATTCTTCGCCAAGACGCGAGATACCTTGCAGCACAGCGGGCAATTCGCGGCGCGGGATGGTGCCGTCCATGCAGTAATAATCCGGCGACAACCGGCCGATCGCCGGAAACGCGTTTTTGCGCCCGGCCCAGAAACGCGCGCGTTCAGCCTCGTCCTGGGCCTGGCGCACCTCAGTGGCGCCGGCCGCTGTCATGACTTCCCGTACGCGCTGGCAATCGTCGTGCACGTCGGCTTCGACACCGTCCAGTTCGCACAGCAGAATCGCCTCGGCGTCGACCGGATAGCCGGCGTGGATAAAATCTTCGGCGGCGCGGATGGCCAGGTTGTCCATCATTTCCAGACCACCCGGAATGATCCCGGCTGCGATGATTTCGGCAACCGCGCGGCCGGCCTTTTCCACTGAATCGAAACTGCCGAGCAGGACCTTGGCGACTTGCGGTTTGGGCAATAACTTCACCGTGACTTCGGTGATGATCCCCAGCAGGCCTTCGGAGCCGGTGAACAAGGCGAGCAGGTCGAAACCGGCTGAATCGAGCGCCTCGGAGCCTAGCGTCAGACGTTCGCCCTCAATGGTCAGCACTTCGATTTTCAGCACGTTGTGCACGGTCAGGCCGTACTTGAGGCAATGCACGCCACCAGCGTTTTCCGCGACGTTGCCGCCGATCGAACAGGCGATCTGCGATGACGGATCCGGTGCGTAATACAAGCCGAACGGGGCCGCCGCCTGGGAGATGGCGAGATTGCGCACCCCCGGCTGAACCCGCGCGATACGTGCAGCGGGGTCGATGTGCAGGATGCTGTTGAACCGCGCCATCACCAGCAACAGGCCCTTTTCCAGCGGCAGCGCGCCGCCGGACAATCCAGTGCCGGCACCCCGCGCGACCACGGGCACGTTGTTCTGATGGCAGAGTTTCAGCAGGGTTTGCACTTGCTCCAGACGCCGGGGCAGGGCGACCAGCATCGGCGTGGTGCGGTAGGCGGAGAGGCCGTCGCATTCGTAGGGTTTGAGTTCATCTTCGCGCCAGAGGATGTCCAGGTCCGGCAGGGCGTGTTGCAGAGCCTTGAGCAATTCGCCCTTGTTCACCTCGGGCAACGGACCGTCGAGGCGTTCGTCGTAAAGGATGTTCATGGGAACGCCAACCTTCTGTCTCCGCTGATCGTTCCCACGCTCTGCGTGGGAATGTAGCCCGTGACGCTCTGCGTCACTGGACGCAGAGCGTCCCCTGAGGCATTCCCACGCAGAGCATGGGAACGATCAGTTGCGCCACCTGAGGCATCGCGAATATCTATCTTCATCGCTTTCGTTCCAGAAATTCCCCGTACAGCCGCGCGGTATTTCCCGGCTGTTCGACCATCGGCATGTGCCCGACGTGATCCCACACATCCACTTCGAGATTGGCGATGCCTTTGCTCCACACCGGCACGCTGCTGACGTCGATCAGGCGATCCTTGCGCCCCCACAGCAACAGCGCCGGGCATTTGATCTCGGCCAGTTTCGGCTCCATCGGCGGGCTGGCGCGGAAGTCGCGGAAGATTTCTTCGAGCTCGTCACGTTGTTGCTCATAGCGCTGGGCGACGGCGTCCAGCACCAGCTTCGGTACCCACGGCGGCGACTCCATGGTCATCGCGTAGAAGCGCTGGAATTCTTCGCGGGAGTTGATCAGGAACGGATTGTGCCCGCGCGCCAGATGGCGCTCCATGTCGCTCGGCTCCGGTGCGGTGACGCCGGCCGGGTCGATCAAGGCCAGCGAAGCGATTCGCTCCGGATAGGTCGCCGCCAGCCACGCGGCGATATAGCCGCCCATGGAATTGCCGATGACATGGACTTTCTCCACGCCGCAGACATCGAGCAGTTGAATCATGCGTTTGGCCTGAACCGCGATGTCATAACCGCCGCCAGCCTTGAAGCCAGTCTCACCGTGGCCGGCCAGATCCGGAATGATCACCCGATACTGACGGACGAAATGCCGGGCGCAGCGCAGCCAGAGGTTTTTGTCGGCGCTGAAGCCGTGCAGCATCAGGATCGCGCTGGACGCCTCGTACGGCCCGCCTTGCCAGGTCGACACGGTCATCTCGGCGATCGGCACTTCGATCTTGTGCAATTTGTACAACCTGGCCTCGCTGGCCATGGCCAGGTCGTACAGCCAATGGCCAACCGCCGGATAACTCAGCCAGCTCCAGGCCACGAAAACTGCGAGTGCGACAAACAGCAAAAGCATCGACGTCTTCCTTTTACGTGTTCAGGACAAAATATGGTCGGCCGGTTTCAGCGCCCGGGTCAGCAGGTGATAGCTGAAACTGAAGCCGGGAAACATGGCGATCACATGACCGCTCTTGCTCTGGTACCAACTGTGGCAACCACCGGACTTCCACACCGTGCGCTGCATTTCCCGGTGGATCATTGCAGTGTAGGTACGTTCTGCGTCACGGCGCACTTCGATGCTGCGCAGGCCTTTGGCCCGTACGGTGCGGATGCAGTCGAGGATGTAGTTCATCTGCGATTCGATGATGAACAGCGCCGAGGTGTGGCCAATGCCGGTGTTCGGCCCGGTGACGATAAACAGGTTGGGGAAATCCGGCAGGCTGGTGCCGAGGTAGGCGCGCGGGTATTCGGCCCAGACATCTCTGAGTTGCACCGCGTTTTTGCCGCTGACCGGGTAGGAAATCACCCCGTCGGTGGCGTCGTAACCGGTGGACCAGACGATCAGATCAACATCGAGATGCTCGCCGCCCACGGTATTGATCCCGCTTTCGTCGATCGAAGCGATGCCGTGCTCGCGACTGTGCAACGTGACGTTGGCGCGGCTCAGCGCCGGGTAGTACGTGCTGGACACCAGCACCCGTTTGCAGCCGATGGTGAAGTCCGGGGTGAGTTTCTGCCGCAGCAGCGGGTCCGGAACCTGACGTTTGAGAAAACGCAGCGCATGTTGCTGGACCAGGTGAATCGCCGGTTTCGAGTATTTGAAAGCGATCACCCGGGTTTCGAATTGCCAGTAGATCAGCCAGCGCAGCAGTTTGTATGCCGGTTTCAGGCCAAGCAGCCAGCGCTGGAAATGGCCGAATTTGCGATCGGCACGCGGCAGCACCCAATGCGGCGTGCGTTGGAACACATGCAGCTGTTCGACTTGTGGCGCTATCGCCGGGATCACCTGGGCGGCGCTGGCGCCGCTGCCGACGATCGCCACGCGTTTACCGCGATAGTCGTAGCTGTGGTCCCAGTTATTTGTATGAAAAGTCTTGCCTTGAAAGCGATCCATCCCGGGAAAGTTGGGGATGACCGGCTGACTCAACGGCCCGGAAGCATTGATCAGGAATTGGGTTCGGAAAGTACCTCTGGCGCGGGTGTGCACCAACCAACGCTTTTCCGCTTCGTCCCATTCGACGCGCTCGACATCGGCCCCCAGTTCCACGCGCTCGCGTAAACCGAACTGCTCGATCAGCTGTTCGGTGTAGCGCCGCAGTTCCGCCTGTTCGGCGAACATCTGCGACCAGCGGTAGGGTGCGAATGACAGCGAATACAGCGGCGACGGCACGTCCACTGCTGCGCCGGGGTAGGTGTTCTGGCACCAGGTGCCGCCGAAGAAGTCGCGTCGCTCGAGAATGCGAAAGTCGTCGATTCCGGCCTTGAGCAGGTTGACCGCCGCGCACTGGCCGCCGAAACCGCTGCCGATGATCAACACAGCGTAGGTATGCATGTGCCCCCTTTTTATAGTTGTTTTTCCATTTCCCCTCTTTCATTTATAGCCAACTCTGGGCCGCGCGTGCGGCGCTGATAGCGCTCTATTCAGGCCGCTGGCCGGTGATGGCTATTTAACGGCGCCCTGATAGACTCCGGACACATCCTTGTCGGGATGTAACCATGCATCGCGCGGTCGAGGCCCTTATGGGAAATACGCGAGGAAAGGGACTTTCACTGGCCAGGAGGCTTTACAGGTCGCGGGTGTTCGGGCTGCTGCTCGGGCTGATGTGTGTCAGCGTGGCGATGCACGCGCTCGATCCGCCGCTGTGGGTGTGGGGCCTGATGCTCTTCAACGGCCTGGTCTGGCCGCATCTGGCCTTTCTATGGGCGCGAAGCTCCAACACTCCATACCGCGCCGAACACCGCAATTTGCTGATCGACGCATTCATGGGCGGCTTCTGGGTCGCCGCCATGCAGTTCAATCCGCTGCCCAGCGCAACCACGATTTCGATGATGGCAATGAACAACGTCGCCATTGGCGGTGGGCGTTTTGCTCGCCGGGTCGGCGGCGCAGCTATTGGGCATCGGCGTCGGGCTGGTGGTGTTTGCGCCGGCGTTCATCCCGCCAACAACGCCGCTGCAGCTCTACGCCTGTTTGCCGTTGCTGTTGCTGTATCCGCTGGCGCTGGGCTGGATCTGCTTTCGTCAGGCCTCGACCCTCGGTCGGCACAAGCGTGAGCTGTTGGCTTTGAGTCGCACCGACAGCCTGACCGGTCTGCTCAATCACGGCGCGTGGAAGGATCAACTGAACCTCGCATTCCAGCGCTGCAACCGCCAGCAGCAGGGCGCGGCAATAGCCTTGATCGACATCGATCACTTCAAGGCGATCAATGACACCTACGGCCACGTCGCCGGCGATATCGTCCTGCGCCAGTTGAGCAAACTGCTCAAACAGAATCTGCGCGCCACGGATGTGGCCGGGCGATACGGCGGGGATGAGTTCTGCGTGATCCTGCCGGAGCTGCCACTGTTCAACGCCGCTCAGGCCATGGAAGCCTTGCGCGAGCGTTTCGCGGTGATGGGCTACGAGCAGAACCCGGCGTTGAAGGTCAGTCTGAGCATTGGTCTGGCCGCCTACGACCCGAGTCATGCCGACGCCACGCGTTGGCTGGATGAGGCCGATCAGGCGTTGTACGAAGCCAAGGCCAGTGGGCGCAATCGGGTGATCTGCAACAGTGACAACAAACCGAGGCAGGCGCTGCTGGATTCGGTTTGACGAGGGTTGCTGATGCCTGTGGGAGCGAGCCTGCTCGCGAAAGCGCTGGGTCAGTCGGTATCAATATGGTTTGCCACGACGCCTTCGCGAGCAGGCTCGCTCCCACCGGGGGTATGTGTTGTCGGTTAGATCAGTGTCGCATCCGCTATAGAGCCTCGCGCCGATGTCGGTTACGGTTGAAGTCCCCCGACACGAAACAAGGACTGCTTCATGACGTTCTCATTTCCCCGCTCTCTGCTGGCCGCCAGTCTCGGTCTGTCCCTCGCGTTCTCGGCCGTAAACGCTTGCGCCGAACCACATAAACAAGTGCTCGCCGATGCCGAGCAGTACCAGCCCGAAGCCCTGAAGTTACTGGAACGACTGGTCAATATAGACTCCGGTTCCGGTTACGAACCGGGCCTGAAACAGGTCAGCGACATCGCCATCGATGAGCTGAAAAAACTCGGCGCAACCATCGAACTGGTACCCAACACGCCGGAAAAATCCAACCACGTGCTGGCCACGCTCAAAGGCACCGGCAAGGCGAAAATCCTGCTGATGGCGCACATGGACACGGTGTTCAAGGAAGGCTCCGCGGCCGAGCGGCCATTCCACATCAAGGGCGGCCGTGCCTACGGGCCGGGGGTGATGGACGACAAGGGCGGCATCGTCGCCGGCATCTACGCGCTTAAAGTGCTGAAGAACCTCGACTTCAAGGACTACGCGCAAATCACCTTCCTGCTCGACGCCAGCGAAGAAACCGGCTCGGACGTCGCCACCGACCTGATCAAGAAAACCGCCAAACAGCACGACGTCACCCTCAACCTCGAACCGGGCCGCCCGGCCGATGGCCTGGTGGTGTGGCGCAAGGGCAGTGCGACGGCGCTCCTCGAAGTCAAAGGCAAGGCCGCCCACGCCGGCGTCGCGCCAGAGTTGGGACGGAACGCGGCGATGGAAGCGGCGCACCAGATTCTGCAACTGGGCAAGCTCGGCGATGAAGCGAAGAAAACCACCATCAACTTCACCGTGCTCAAGGCTGGCGATCGCACCAACGTGATTCCCGATCAGGCCACGGCCAAGGCGGATGTGCGCGCGGCAGTGCCGGAGGAATTTGATCGCATCGAGAAGGATCTGGCGCGGGTATCGCAGGACAAGTTGATTGCCGAGACCGAAGTGAAAACGTCCTTGCAGCGCGGTTTACCGCCGATGCCACAAACTGCTGAATCGGATCGCCTGATGGCCATGGCCCAGGGAATTTACGGCGAGATTGGCCGCAAGCTGACTGAGGAGGGCAGTGGTGGCGCGGCGGATGCCAGTCTGTCCGCAGGCGTAGGGACGCCGACGCTGGATGGCTTCGGGATTGTCGGCGGCAATATTCACACGCCTGAGGAATATGCCGAAGTGGCGAGCGTGGCGCCGCGGATTTATCTGTTGTCGCGGATGATCATCGAACTGGCCAAGCCGCGTTGAAGCTACGGGTGTCTTGATTGTAGGTACGATCAGAACACCAGTCGGTAAAAAACAGAGCGCGGCTCCTCGAGTGAGCTGCGCCTGTGCTTGAGACGGTTCCGGGCGCACTGGAAAACCGGCACAAGCGCTGAGATTGTGCCTGTTGTGCCAACCTCGCTGCGCTTCAATCCCATTAAAGCTACACACCGCTCATCGGTTTTCAGTGCAAAAAAACCGAAGCTTCCTGATTGCTTGCTTGTCATCTCCATGAGACCGCAGCCCTTTCAATACGGCCGTTTCGCTGTATCACGCCGCCCGTCGACGCAGAGGAATGAGCGCACGATAGGCGCAGTCGACTTTGCACGGTGAGCCTCGACAGGCGCTGCGTGTTGACTGATGAGGAGAACGACAGATGACAAGAATTGACACTCTGCTGGACAACAAAGGCACCCCGCTGGACAAACAGATTTTCACTTGGCGAGAGCTCGCTGGCAAACCGATCAGCAAGCTCGACGACGATGCGTTCAACGTGCAACCACCGATCCGAGAAGGACACCGCCGTGAGTGAAACCGATCTTGAAATGGAACTGAAAGCGTGGCGTCTGTTGCTGGAGGACGACGCCTATCGCCTGGATTTCCCCGAGGATTATCACCGCACCCTGATCCAGCGTGCCGACGAATTGCTGCTGCACGAATGGATCACCCGTGACGATTGGCAGTTGCTGATAAACGTGGCGGATGACGCGCGTGAATTTACCCTCGAGAGCCTTGCGCGTGAGCAGCGCGATTGTTTGAAAATCTCGTCGCTTCGACTACCGAAAGGCCACGAAGACGAACAGCCTCAGCGATCGCAAGGCGCCGCACGTGTAGCAACCAACGGGAGCGTCATCATGACTGATGAAAAGAAAGATCAACCGAACAACCCGCCGAACAATCAGCCGAACGACACCTTGCCTGCGCATTCCACCGAACAGGAGCGCGAGCGCTTTAAGGACTTCAACAAGGACGGCATCCCGCCGGGAAGCTGCTGATTGCCTCTCAAGCCCAGAGCACGCGGAGTATTTCACCATGCAAGTACAAGTAGACAGCAACCATATCGAAGGCAGCGCCGAACTGCAGGACTGGGTGGGCAGTACGGTGGTCGATGAACTGGACCGCTATACGTCTTTTCTGACCCGATTGGAAATTCACGTTGGCGACGTCAACGCACAGAAATCCGGTGCGCAAGACAAGCGCTGCCAGATCGAGGCGCATCCCAAGGGGCACACCTCGCTGTCGGCCAGCCATCATGCCGAAAGTCTGGAGCTGGCCGTCGCCGGAGCGGCAAAAAAGATTGCCCATGCGCTGGAGCACCTGGTGGGGCGCCTGTCGCCGCGCGTCGAATCGACCGGACGCCTGACGGCACCGCCGGTCCGGGAGGATTCGCAAGCGGAAATCGACGCCATGCTCGAAGACGAGTTTCTCGCCA
Organism: Pseudomonas sp. Marseille-Q5117; assembly: GCF_946901175.1. Classification (NCBI taxonomy): domain Bacteria; kingdom Pseudomonadati; phylum Pseudomonadota; class Gammaproteobacteria; order Pseudomonadales; family Pseudomonadaceae; genus Pseudomonas; species Pseudomonas sp. Marseille-Q5117. The sequence continues at coordinate 70,133 of NZ_CAMPPP010000011.1, forward strand.
GACAAGTTGACCTGGAGAAAGAGTAAGGAGTGTCGTCATGGCCCGGATTCAAACCTTTACCCACGAAACGCTGAGCACACTGTTGGCCCTGAATGACCGTCTCAACCTCAGCCTGTACATGCCGGCGCATCGAACCTTTCCGGAACGCTCGCAAGACCCGATCCGTTTCAAGAATCTGGTCAGGCAACTCGAAAGTTTGCTCGAACAACATTCTCCCGAGTCGCCCAGGGACATCGTGCTCGCGCCATTTCATGAGCTGCTGGACGATCAGTCCTTCTGGAACACCTGCCCCGAGTCCATCGCAGTTTTCGGCGGCGAGGAGCATTTCATCGTGGTCGGCCTGCATCAGGCGGTTCGCGAAGCGGTCATCGTCAACAGCCATCCGTATCTCAAGCCGTTGCTGCGCCTGGCGCCGGTGATTGATCGTTGCCAAGTGCTGTGCCTGTCCCGTGACAGCGTGCAGATGTATCAAGGGACGGGGCAGCAGATGCAGGAGGTCGAGCTGCCCGAAGCGGTGCCCACCCGACTGGCGGATGCGCTCGGTAACGAGCTCACGCCACGCGATCAGCAGGGCCATCCCGATGGCTTCAGCGGTGGGGGGGAGCGTGGTGATCCGATGATGCACGAGTCGGGCGGTGGCGGTAAGCAGGATGAAATCAACCTCGATCGAGAGCGGTTTTTCCGCGCGGTCGATAAAGCTGTCACTGAGCATTGCTCGCGCCAGTCCAGCCTGCCGCTGGTGCTCGTAGCGCTGCCGGAGAACCAGGCGGTCTTCCGTACGGTGAGCCATAACCCGTTTCTGTTACCCGACGGCATCGAGCGGGATCCGGCAACGCTTCAGCCCGCGCAACTGGCGGCAGCCTGCGCGGTTTTGTTACGCAAGCGTCATGACGATGGGCTGAACAAAGCATTCGATCGCTATGGCGTGGCGCTCGGTCAGGGAGCGGTGGGGCAACATTTGTCGGAGATTGCCCAGGCAGCGGTAGAGGGCAGGGTAGCTTTGTTGCTGGTTGAGGCCGAGCGTGAAATTGCCGGGACCATTGCGGCCAATGCGCTGAACCGCGAGGCTGCTGATAGCCGCAAAATTCATTCGAAGGACGTACTCGACGAACTGATTCTGGCGGTGATCCGCCAGGGCGGTGAGGTGGTGGTTGTACCGCCGGAACGCTCGATGCCGACTGAGACGGGGGCGGCAGCGGTTTATCGGTATTGATCGATTAGCCGAGACGTTGCTCAGTTACTTACGTCGGTTCAGCGCTGTGACGGCTACCCTCATCTCTGGCAAGCCAGGCTCCACAGGTTGCGCGTTAAACCTCAATCGATGGTTCAACGCAAACCCTGTGGGAGCTGGCTTGCCAGCGATGGCGTCAGCTCGGGCAAACCGTCACTCCTTGACGCTCATATATTCCTTGGCCCAGAGAATGTATTCCTCCGGCTGGGTGTAGGTGTGGGTCAACTCGGTCGCGCTCAAATCGGAGGCCTGGGTGAAGATCTGCCGCTGTTCGCGCAGGCTGTCGTAGGTGGCCTTGATCGCGGCGAAGTAGGCGCCGTGGCCGTCGATGGTCACGCGTACTCCCAGTTCGGCCAGGCGTTTGTCGTCGCGCAGGGCCGGGTTGCCGTAGGTGACCAGCATCAACGGCACGGTCAGATGTTCGGCGATTTGTTCCAGTTGATCGAAGTCCTGCACGCCGACCATGCAGATACCGTCAGCGCCCGCCGCTTGATATTGGCGGGTGCGGCTGATGATTTCCTGGTTCGGCAGAATGCCGGCATTGGTGCGGGCGATGATGGCCATCTCGGTGTCAACCCGGGCTTCCAGCGCCGCGCGGATCTTGCCGACGCCTTCGGCTACGGTGATCAGGTCGGTGGATTTGCGCCCGAATTGCGCGGGCAGCAGGGTGTCTTCGATGGTCAGTGCAGCGACGCCGGCGCGTTCCAGTTCGACGATGGTGCGCATCACGTTAAGGGCGTTGCCGTAGCCGTGGTCGGCATCTGCGATCACTGGCAATTGGGCGACGCGACCGATGCGCGTGGCCTGTTCGGCGAATTCGCTAAGGGTGATCAGGGCGAAGTCCGGTGCGCCGAGCACCTGTAGCGAAGCCACGGAACCGCCGAGGATACCTACTTCAAAACCCAGGTCAGCGGCGATACGGGCCGACATCGGGTCGAACACCGAAGCCGTGTGGTAGCAGGTGTCGGAGGCCAGCAGCTGACGGAAATTGCGGCGCAAATCTTGATGGGAAAGCCTGGTCATACGAGTTCCACCAATACATAAGGAATGGAAAGGCTTGAGCAAAGGTGTCAACGCCGAAGAATGAAAAGGCTATCACGCGAATGGGTCAAGAATCATGACGAATTTGCGCGGCAGGACTGGCGGCTGAAAGGTTTAATCTCCCGTGCCGGAAATATCAGGCCGCCACGGCATGTTGCTGTTGATGGGGCAGAAGCACTGCGCGCACTGAATTGCCCGGCTGAAGTTGCAGGCGCTTGGCGGTGAGACGATCAACCACCAGGCTGTTGCCCACCAGTCGACCGTGGGCCGCGGTGATGCGGCAGTTTTCCAGCCGGCGGTTGTGAATCAGCCATAGCGGCGCCTGCTCGTCCGGGATGCCGAGGCTCAGGGTCAGTTCGAGGCTGTCACGTACCGTGCGGATGCTGCGGATTGGCGCCTCGATGACCGGGCCACCGTCGAAAATGTCGATATAGCCTTTGTGCGCAAAGCCTTCAGCTTGAAGAATTTTCAACGCCGGCTGGGTGTTCGGATGCGTCTGACCAATCGCCGCCTGCGCCTGTTCGGTGAGCAGGCAGGTATACAGCGGCTGGCGCGGCATCAGTTCGGCGATAAAGGCTTTGTTGCCCAGGCCGGACAAGTGATCGGCGTGGGTGAAATCCATCTGGAAAAAGTGTCGGCCCAGGCTGTCCCAGAACGGCGAGCAACCGTTTTCATCGGCACTGCCGCGCAGTTCGGCGATCATCTTCTCGCCAAACAGATGCGGAAATTCGGCGACGAACAGCAGACGACCCAGCGACAACAAGCGGCCATTGCTGCCGTTGCGCTGGTCATGGCGCAGGAACAGCGAGCACAGCTCCGATTGGCCGGTCAGTTCGTTGTTCAGGAACAATGTCGGGATCTGCCGCTGAATGCCCAGGTCCGGTGCCGAACTGACGGTCACCCCAAGCCGATAGTTGTACCAGGGCTCGCGCAGGCCAACGGCGCCGGCCATCGCGCTGACACCGACCACGCGCTGCTCATCATCCTCGAGGACAAACAGGTAATCGGCATCGGCGCGCTCCACCTGTTCGGCGAATGCGCGCTGTGCCCAACGCACTCGATGTGCGAGGCGGTCCTCGTTGGCAGGAAGGGTGGTGAAACCTGGCCCTGCCTGTTCAACGAGGGTCATCAACGCAGGCAGGTCGCTGACTTTTACCGGACGGACAATCATGCTCCAACTCCTTTGGCGTACCGATTCAGGCGCGGATGGCTAACGCGGCTCACAGAGCGACCAGCCGTATCGAGCTGCCATCGCTGACCTTCAGCGCCGCGCAGATGGCGGGTGTCAGGGGCAGCGGCTGACCGGGGTGATAGTCGAGTTCGGTGACCATCGCGCGGTAGTCATGCAGGGCGTCGTTGCTCAGCAGGTAACGGCCACGGGCGTCGGTCGATGGTTGTTGGCGGACGATGGCCGTTTGGCTGTCGGCGATCGAGCGAATGTTCGCGGTGCGCGCATACAGGGTCGGGCCGGCGTCGAACAGGTCGATGTAGCTGTTGGTTTCGAAGCCTTCCCGCGCGAGGATGTCGAAGGCTTCCTGGCCGTCCGGATGCACGCGGCCGATGCAGTCCTGCGCTGCTGGCGGCAGCATCGGTACGTAGATCGGGTATTGCGGCATCAGTTCGGCGAGGAACGTGCGGCTCTGCAAACCGCACAGACGCTCGGCTTCCGCGTAGGGCAGATCGAAAAAGTGCTTGCCCAGCGCATCCCAGAATGGCGAATGACCCTGCTCGTCGCTATAGCCGACGATTTCGGTGATCACCGCCTCGGAGAACCGCTGTGCATGCGCAGCAACGAACAGCAGGCGCGCCCGCGACAACAGTTCGGAAAACGGCGTACGCACCAGCGCGGCGTCAATGTGGAAACCGCGTAGCAAGGTATGCCCGCTGAGGTCATGGCATAGCGACAACGCCGGTACGCCGTGCTCGATGTTCAATTCCCGCGAAGCACTGGTGAAATGGCGGTTGCGCAGGCTGTAGAACGGCTCCTTGAAGCCGGCGGTGGCGAGGATTTCCGAGCAGCCGACCAATTGCCGGCGTTCGAGATCTTCCAGCACGAAGAAGTAGTTCTCCGGCCCCTGCGCCTTGGCGGCGCTATCGAAGGACGCGCACGACGCGGCGATTTTTTCGCGCAGGTGCTCGCTGTCATCCGGCAGCGAGGTCACGCCGATCAGGCTCTCGCGGGCCAGGCGCTGTAGCTGGGGCAGATCATTCTGCTCGACTGGGCGTAAGACCAGCATGGATGTACTCCTGTATCAAAAGGTTTGGCCCATTCGCCGAACCTGACTATCACTGTCGGTTTCCACGCGTTGAATCGGCGGTCGCCTGATTTGTTGTCAGACGCCGCTCTTTTTCTTGTCAGCCTTTGCTCGGATCGGGCAGCGCTGTGCTGGCGCCGAGCTTGTTGAGGAAGAACAGGTACACCAGGCCCAGGGCAATCCAGATCAGGCCGAGTTTCTGCGCATCGACGCCCATGTTGTACATGATAGCGGCGACGATGATGAAGCCGATCACCGGGCAGAGCAGATGGCGCACAAACTGCCCCGACTTCTGCCGACGCCAGTAGTGGTTGATCACCGTCAGGTGCAGCAGCATGAAACCGCTGAGGGCGCCGAAGTTGATCAGCGAGGTGAGAATGTCGACCGCGTCGATGAACAGGTAGCAGATCAGCAGCGACAATACCGCTACCAGATAAATGCTCAGGTACGGCGTGTTGTGTTTCGGGTGGACCTTGGCCAGCACCTTCGGCAGCTTGCCGTCGCGGGCCATGCCGAACAGCAGACGCGAGACGGCGGCCTGCGAGGTGATCGCCACCGCGACGCCCCAGGCCAGCGCCGTGGCGACGGCGGTCAGGGTCGCCAGCCAGCTGCCGGCGGCGATTTCGGCAATTTCATAAAACGCGGTGTCGGCGGATTTGAAGCCCATGCCCGCTGCCAGATCGGTGGCGATCCACGTTTGTACTACGAAAATCGTGCCCATCACTGCCAGAGTGATGAGCGCTGCCTTGCCGACACTGCGGCCCGGATCTTCCTTGATTTCTTCGGCGAGGGTGGAGATCGCGTCGAAGCCGAGGAACGACAGCACGGCGATCGACACCGCTTGCATCAGCAGGGCGAAGTTGAAGGTTTGCGGGTGATACAGCGGCGCCAGCGTCAGCTCGCCGTTACCGCCACCGTTGTGCAGGGCGTTCCAGGCGTAGAACAGGAAGATGCCCAGCACCACCATTTGTGCCAGCAGGAACAGCATGTTCATCCGCGCGGTGAAGGTAATGCCGCGCAGGTTGACGAACGTCGCGCTGACCAGAAACGCCAGGATGAAGCCGACCTTGGGAATGTCTGGGTACAAATGGTTGAGCGCCATCGCCGAATACAGGTACAGCAGCGGCGGAATCAGCAGGTAATCGAGCAGCATCAGCCAGCCAGCGATGAAGCCGACGTGTTGATTAAGCCCGCGTTGCGCGTAGGAATATACGGAGCCGGCAACCGGAAAGGCCTTGGCCATGCTGCCGTAACTCAGCGCGGTGAACAGCATTGCCACCATGCCGATGATGTACGCCAGCGGCACCATCCCCGGTGCTTCGGCGTTGACGTAGCCATACACACCGAACGGGGCGATGGGGATCATGAAGATCATCCCGTACACCACCAGATCGGTCAGCGTCAGGCTACGTTTCAACTCTTGCTTGTAGCCGAATTCTTCAATTTCCATGAAGCGCAACTCCTTGTCAGCTATCGGTCGGTTTATGTTTTATCGGTCCATCGTTTACAGCAAAGGTGCGAGGTAACCTGCCCAGCGCGAGACCGCTTCGGGGCTGCGCAGCAGATCATTGCGCACCTCGATCAGCACCGCCTCAAGGCCCCTTGCATCACCGTGCACGGGCACGGTCATGTCGCCCAAGGGATCAATTTTGTACGGCTGGTTGCCCGCGACTTTCAGCGGGTGCGCTTGCAGCCCGTCGAGCAGGCGCTGAGCATAGTCCTGGGCCTGGCCGAACAACACGCCGACTTCCAGTGGTCGCGGCTGGCCGTAATACACCGGGGTGAAACTGTGAATACCGACTACACGCACCGGCAGACCTCTGGCAATGCGCTCGTCGATCAACATCTGCAAGCGCGCATGAAACGGTTTGAACAATGTCTGTCGCCGGTACTCGCGGGTCGCCTCATCCAGCTCGCGGTTGCCGGGTATCGGGTAGATCTCGCTCTGCAGCGGGATGCTGTCCGGGGCATGGCGCGGGCGGTTGAGGTCGATCAGCAGCCGTGAATAATTGGCGCTGAGCAACGTGGCGCCGAGCTGTTCCGATAACTGTTCGGCCAGTTGCAGCGCGCCGATGTCCCAGGCGATATGTTCGCGGGCGGCTGCCTCGTCCAGGCCCAGATTGTTCAGGGCGTCGGGGATGTAGCGACTGGCGTGTTCGCACACGAGGATCAACGGATTCGTCGAATCCTCGCGGCTCAGGTTGTAGACCGGGCGGGTGTACAACCCAAGCTCGGCGGATTCAGTACAGGCGTGCATAGTGCTTACACAGGTCAGCGGGCGAGAGCTGTTCCGTCAGCGCCAGTTCCTCGGTTTTCAGGGCGTAATAAGTGTCGAGCAACGGCTTGGGCAGCCATTCGTTGAAGGCTGCACTGTCACGCAGGCAATCCAGCGCCTGGGCCAGCGAGGCGGGCAGGGCGACGATGCCCCGGGCCTCGCGTTGCTCGTCGTTGAGTGAATCGGGAATTTCATCGGTAACCGCGTTCAGCGCCAGACGCTGTTCGATGCCCAGCCGCCCGGCAATCAGCAGCGCAGCCATGGCCAGATGCGGCGAGGCAGTGGCGTCCATGGCGCGGAATTCCAGGTTGAACTGCTGCGCGGCGGACTTGCCGCCCAAGGTCACAGTCGGGCAGATGCGCAGCGCCGCTTCACGGTTCTGCTGCCCCAGACACGCATACGACGCGCTCCAGTGGTGCGGCTGCAACCGCTGGTACGACAGCGGCGTCGGCGCGGTGAACGCGCACAGCGCCGGCAAATAGTGCAGGACGCCGGCAGCCCAGTGCTGACCGATGCTCGACAGACCATTGCTGGTGCCGGCGTCGTAGAGCATCGGCTGACCGGCCAGATCGAGCAGGCTGACGTGCAGATGGACACCGTTGCACACCGCCTCGGCGGCGGTCTTCGGCGCAAAACTCAGCTCCAGGCCCATCTGCCGGGCGATTTCCCGGCTGATTCCGCGCACGTTGACCGCGCGATCCGCCGCCGCCACGCCAAGGGTCGGGCGGCAGGTGATTTCGTATTGATGCTTGCCGTATTCCGGCAGGAACATTTCCGGCTCGACCCCGCCGGCGCGCAGGGCGCTGAGCAGCCAGCCGCCGAATTCGGCGCCTTGGCGCTGCGCCTCGAGAGAGAACGCCGCGTGTTCGGCAATACCTGCGTGCAGGTTGAATTCATGTTCGAAGGCGGCGTTGACCTGCAACCCCAACTCATCGTGATAGCGCTCGATTTCATCACTCAGCAGCGTGCGCGGGCAGGCACCCCACGCCTGGCCATCGGTTTCGCGAATATCGGCGTGAATGAAATCCAGCACCGGTGCATTGGCGTCCGGGCCGCTGCCGACAGTGACGCGGCTGCTCAGATCCGGAATCAGCCGCAGGTCGCCGTACGCGCCCCAGGGATTGCTCGAAGCGATGATGTCTTGCGGCGTCAACGCACTGTTGGCCGGTACCCAACCGCAACCCGCGGCCTGGTAGTGCTCCAGCTCATCGCTGGGAAACGAGCGGCCACGGGTGATGCCGATCAGGTCGGTTGTCACCAGTGTGGTCATCGGCAACGGCGTCAGGCGCGGGCTCATGGCTGCATCTCCTGTAAACGCCCGAGCACAGTGTCGGTGTCGGTGATCCAGCAATAACCCTTGATCGCGTTGAGGCAGGCGTGATGGCGTTCGGCGCTGTAGGTGGCGCACGCGTCTTCAACCAGCGTCACCAGATAGCCCCGGTCAGCGGCATCGCGCACGGCCATGTCGACACATTGGTCGGTGACGATGCCGGCGATGATCAGATGGCGGGTTTGCAGGTTGCGCAGTACGTAATCGATGTTGGTCGAGTTGAACACTCCGGAGGAGGTCTTCGGCAGCACGATTTCGTTCTCGGTCGGGGTCAGCTCAGCGATGACCTGAGCCTGCACGCTGCCCTTGGGCAGGTGCATGTCCGACAGTTTGTGATCCAGCGAGCGGTCGCGACCGTCGGCGGTCAGGCTTTCGATGATCGTGTGCAGCACGTTCTGCTGCGCCCGGCGAAAGGCGCCAAGCAGACGTTGTTGATTGGGCACCACTTGCTTGCGCGTGCGCTGGAGAAAATACTCGGCATCCGGCTCGCTCAGGTGCGGGTCGAATTGCGGTTCGAGCCAGGCGCGCTGCATGTCCACCAGCAGCAAAGCGGTGTGGTCGGTCGCAAACGGCAGGTCCCGAGGCGAGCGGTGGGGAAGGCTGAACATCCTTATTTGTCCTCCAGCAGGTGAGTCGCAAAGTCGTTGCGCAGGGCATCGATGCCTTCCAGGCGATCGGCCGGGTCCGGCACGCGCAAGGTCAGGCAGGCGATCAACGCCTCGACCTGCGCCAGCGCCGGTACCATGGTGTCGAACGGCGACGCCGATTCCACCGGCGCGCTGATGATCAGATCGGCCAACTCGCGCAGCGGCGAGGCGTAGACATCGGTGAACAGCACCACCCGCGCGTTGTTGTTCTTCGCCGCCTGCGCAACGCGCAAAGCTTGGGTCTGATAGCGCCGGTAGTCGAACACCAGCACCACGTCCTGACGTTGCAGATCGTATAAACGATCGGGCAGCAGGGCGTTGTCTTCCAGGGCGAAGCAGCCGGGACGCAGCAGGCGCAAGTGGTTGAGCAGGTAATTGGCCAGCAGAATGCTGAAGCGGCCACCGAAACAGTAGACCTGATGGCGGCTGTCGAGCAGCCATTCCACGAGGATGCGCACATCTTCAGGCTGGGTCAGGGCTTGGGTGTCGACCAGCAAACGGTGACTGTCGGCGAGGTAATGCGTCCAGGCATCGTCCTTGTTCTGCTGCGAGCGCGGCTGCAACAAGGTGCGCGGGGAACGCAGGCGATGGTCCATGTCGCTGAGCAGGGCTTCCTGGAATTCGGCATAACCGCCGAAACCGAGCTTTTTCACCAGACGCACGATGGTCGGATCGCTGACGCCGGCATGTTCGGCCAGTCGCGCCATAGGCCCGAGACCGTTGCGCGGATACTGATCGAGCAGGGCGCGAACGACTTTGCGCTCCGACGGCGTCAGGTCCAGGCCGGGATCGGTGATCAGGTCTCTGAGAGGGGGCATCCGGGCTCCTGCTGGATGGGGGTGTCGAATTCGTTTCACAATCCGTTAAACGAGTATTTATGTAATGGGCATTACATGTCTAGCGAATTTTTGTACAGGTTTTCCGAGCACCAAAAGTGTGCAAGGTGCCCGCGTAATAAGGGCTACGTCGAAGTAACGCGCTGTTGTAGTCCTTTGCCGATTGCTATGTCAGACATTGCCTATCCCAAGCTCAGCGACTGGCCGGTGATAACCCTGAACGCCGAGGTTTTACGGCACAATGCGACGCGTATCGGCTGTGTGCCATTGTTTGTTTTATCATTCGACCGAGAACCTGCTCGTGCCAAGTAGCCGTTTGACACTGATTTGCCATGCGCGAACCGTCGCACAGAAACTGGCGCGTTTTCCTACGGACGAGCCTGTTGAAAATCTGGCTGTTCCGTCCGACGCGTTCAGGGCGCGATTGGCGGTAACACGGCGGCTGGTGTGTGCCCCGGAGTTGAGAACTCAGCAAACGGCGGCATGGTTTGGCGTCGATGCGCAGATTGATAAAGCCCTGCGCGATTGCGATTGGGGAAGCTGGCACGGCCAATCGATCAAGGATCTGCAAGCCAATGAAAACCAGGCGTTGCAAGCCTGGCTGGCCGATCCTGAAGCGGCACCCCATGGCGGCGAATCAGTCAGGCAACTGACGCAGCGGGTGGCAAAGTGGCTGGACACAATCGCTGCAACGCCTGGGCATGTCGTGGCGGTGACTCATCCGTTCGTCATGCGCGCGGCGCTGATGCAGGTGCTGCAAGGCGCGGCGTTCCACGCAATCGACATCGAGCCTCTGGCGATGATCGACTTGCGCTTCAATGGCATCTGGCGACTACGCTTGCCGGGCATGGCCCTTGACGAGGAATCCTGATGAAACAGCTGCTGGTCATCGGCATTGGCGCCGGCAATCCGGACTACATCACCATGCAGGCGGTGAAAGCGCTGAATCGGGTCGATGTGTTCTTTCTGCTGGATAAAGGCCAGAGCAAGCAGACGCTGATCGACCTGCGCCGAGAGATCTGCGAGCGCTACATCACCGACCACGCTTATCGCTTTGTCGAAGCCAGCAGCCCGGAGCGCGAGCGCGGCGATGTCGACTACACGGCGAGCGTCGATGCACTGAATCGCGCCAAGCAGCAGACGTTCGAACAGCTGATCAATGAAGAGTTGTCCGAAGGCCAGTGTGGCGGATTCCTGATCTGGGGCGATCCGGCGTTATACGACAGCACATTGCGGATTCTTCAGGCGATTCAGGCATCAGGCCGCTGTCAGTTTGAATACGAAGTGATACCCGGGATCACCAGCGTTCAGGCCCTAGCTGCGCAGCACAAAATACCTTTGAACACGATTGGTCGCTCAGTAGAAATCACCACAGGCCGGCGATTGGCGGCGGGGCAGGTGAGTGAAGCGGACAGTCTGGTGGTGATGCTCGATGCCGAGGATTCCTACCAGCGGGTGGCGGATCGGCAGACCGAGATTTTCTGGGGCGCTTACCTGGGCACGCCGGACGAGATACTGATCAGCGGCCGGCTGGCGGATGTCGCCGATGAGATCGAACGGGTGCGCAAAGCGGCGCGGGCCGAGCATGGGTGGATCATGGATACCTATCTGTTGCGCAAGCCTTGAGTTCTCAGTGGCTGTACCGGCCCTATCGCGAGCAGGCTCACTCCTACATTTGAAATGCGTCCCCCCTGCAGGAGTGAGCCTGCTCGCGATGACGGTGGTCCATTCGATACGAATTTCGGACAGGCAAAAAGAAACCCGATGCAACGCAGTCACCAGTTCCCCTCACCCCAGCCCTCTCCCGGGGGGAGAGGGAGCCGACCGCAGACATCGACCTGAATGACCGAGTCGATTATGGATTCAACTCAGCTCGTTCAGGCCGACATCACTCCTGCGCATTCCCCGATCAGTTCCCTCTCCCTCTGGGAGAGGGCTAGGGTGAGGGGCTTTTGAGCAGGCTAACGCGGATGTCGTGGCTAAACGCGTTCCAGCGCCAGCGCCACACCCTGACCGCCGCCAATGCACAAGGTCGCCAGACCTTTTTTCGCATCACGCTTGAGCATTTCATGCAGCAATGTCACCAGCACGCGGCAGCCCGATGCGCCGATCGGATGACCGAGGGCGATGGCGCCGCCGTTGACGTTGACCTTGTCCAGATCCCATTGCAGGTCTTTGGCCACGGCCAGCGATTGCGCGGCGAACGCTTCGTTGGCTTCGATCAGGTCGAGCTGGTCGATGTTCCAGCCGGCCTTTTCAAGGCAGCGACGGGTCGCCGATACCGGGCCGATGCCCATGATCGCCGGGTCGACGCCAGCGTTGGCGTACGCAGCGATTTTGGCCAGAACCGGCAGGCCCAGCGCTTTGGCTTTCTCGGCACTCATCAGAATCACAGCGGCGGCACCGTCGTTCAGCGACGAGGCGTTGCCAGCGGTGACGCTGCCGTCCTTTTTGAACGCCGGACGCAGTTTCGCCAGGGATTCTGCGCTGGTATCGCCGCGTGGCTGCTCGTCGACCTTGAACGCGACAGGATCGCCTTTGCGCTGCGGGATCAGGATCGGCGTGATCTCATCAACGAAGCGCCCGGCCTCGATCGCAGCGGCAGCTTTCTGCTGAGACGCGGCAGCAAAGGCGTCCTGCTGTTCGCGGCTGATCTGGTATTTGTCGACCAGATTCTCGGCAGTGATGCCCATGTGGTAATCGTTGAACGCATCCCACAGGCCATCGCTGATCATGGTGTCGACGATTTGCGCGTGACCCATGCGCAAACCGGTGCGCGCGCCCGGCATGATGTAGTTGGACAGGCTCATGTTCTCCTGACCGCCGGCGATGATCACCTCGGCGTCGCCGCAACGGATCGCTTGCGCGCCCAGGTGCAGAGCCTTGAGGCCCGAACCGCAAACCTTGTTCAGGGTCATGGCCGGTACGGCATGGGGCAGGCCAGCCTTGATCGCGGCCTGACGTGCCGGGTTCTGCCCGGCGCCAGCGGTCAGCACCTGACCCATGATCACTTCATCGACCTGCGCAGCGTCGAGGCCGGTCTGCTCAAGCAACTGGCGGATCACCGCCGCGCCCAGATCTACGGCGGACACGCTGGCCAGGGAGCCCTGAAAACTGCCGATCGCGGTACGCGTGGCGGCAACAATGACGACGTCTTGCATTTTCGAATTCCTCACTCGGCAGCGAACTGCATTTCCGGTACGTGATCCGGGACGATCAGTTTACCAGCGGTTTTGGCGACGATTTCCTCGACGCTGACGCCAGGTGCGCGTTCCTTGAGGACAAAAGCGCCATTTTCGATTTCCAGATAGGCGAGGTCGGTCAGCACGCGCTTGATGCAGCCGGCACCGGTCAGCGGCAGGCTGCATTTGGCCAGCAGCTTGGACTCACCGTCCTTGGACGCGTGGGTCATGATGACAATGATGTTGTCGGCGCCGGCCACCAGATCCATCGCGCCGCCCATGCCCTTGACCAGTTTGCCGGGGATCATCCACGAAGCGATGTTGCCTTCAACGTCGACTTCGAACGCGCCGAGCACGGTCAGGTCGACGTGGCCGCCACGGATCATCGCGAAGGACTCGGCGGAATTGAAGATCGACGCGCCGATCCGTGCCGTCACCGTTTGTTTACCGGCGTTGATCATGTCGGCATCGATGGTTTCTTCGGTCGGGAACGGACCCATGCCGAGCAGGCCGTTTTCCGATTGCAGCATGACTTCCATGCTTTCGGGGATGTAGTTGGCGACCAGGGTCGGAATGCCGATGCCGAGGTTGACGTAGTAGCCGTCCTGCATTTCGCGGGCGACGCGCTGAGCCATTTGTTCGCGGGTAAGTGCCATGTTGTTGTTCTCCGTAGGCCTGAATTATTTGCGGATGGTGCGCTGTTCGATGCGTTTTTCGAACGTGCCGCAAATGACCCGGTCGACGTAGATGCCCGGGGTGTGGATCTGCGTCGGGTCGAGTTCGCCGGGCTCGACGATTTCTTCGACTTCGACCACGGTGATCTTGCCGGCGGTGGCGGCCAGCGGGTTGAAGTTCTGCGCGGTGTGGCGGTAAACGACGTTACCGAAATGGTCGGCCTTCCAGCCTTTGACGATAGCGAAGTCGCCGGTGATGGACTCTTCCATCAGGTACTTGCGACCCTTGAATTCACGCACTTCCTTGCCTTCGGCAACTGGAGTGCCGACGCCAGTGGCGGTGAAGAACGCCGGAATGCCAGCGCCGCCCGCGCGCATTTTCTCGGCGAGGGTGCCTTGCGGGGTGAGGATAACTTCAATCTCGCCCTTGAGCAGTTGCTCTTCGAACAGCTTGTTTTCGCCGACGTAAGAGGCGATGACCTTGCTGATCTGGCGGTCGGTGAGCAGCACGCCAAGGCCGAAACCATCAACGCCGCAGTTGTTGGAGACGACGGTGAGATCGCGGGTGCCCTTGCGCTTGATCTCGGCGATCAGGTTTTCCGGAATGCCGCACAGACCAAAGCCGCCGGCGATAACGGTCATACCGTCTTCCAGCCCGGCCATCGCTTCCTCGTAGGAATACACACGCTTGTCGAAACCTGCCATAGGCACCTCTTTTATTATTTGCGGGCGGCTGGCTAGCCGAATGACTGGAGTGTCTCTCTGTGGAATATATTTGTTAAGTTGATTTTTGCGGTTGATTGATTGATAAATCTCACTAATACGCGTTCGGCGATGATCGTTCCCACGCAGGAGCGTGGGAACGATCAGGGCCATCGCATCACGGCTTGCAGCTTGACGCTTGCGGCTTAGAACTGGAGCAAAGCGACCATGACCATCAAACAGATCCGTGCCTTTCTCGCCGTGGCCCATAGCCTGAGCTTCGCCGTGGCCTGCGAGCGTCTGCACCTGTCGCAGTCAGCGCTCAGCCTGACCATCAAGGCGCTGGAGGAGGGTTTGGGCGGGCGTTTGTTCAGTCGCAACACGCGCAATGTCGCGCTGACCCCGGAAGGCGAGTCCCTGCTGCCGCTGGCGCGCCGCTTGATCGCCGATTGGGACAACGCCGAAGACGAGATGCGCCAGCGTTTCAGCCTCCAGCGCGGACGCGTGACGCTGGCGGCGATGCCGTCATTTGCCGGCAATCTGCTGCCGCCGATTCTCAAGAGCTTCCGCGCGCGTTATCCGAACGTCAACGTCACGGTCAACGACGTGATCAACGAGCAAGTGCTGGAAATGGTCCGCGATCGTCAGGTTGAACTCGGTGTGGCGTTCGCGCCGATGCAGAGCACTTCGATGACATTCACGCCTTTGTATGTCGATCGCTTTGTCGCCGTGGTGCCGGCCGATTCAGCACTGGCCGGTCGCGCCGACATCGATTGGCAGACCTTGCTGGAGCAACCGTTCATCACCCTGCAGCGGCCATCGACCGTGCGGGTCATGCTGGAAGAGCATTTGCAGGCGCGCGGAATGAAGTTGCCGGTGGAGTTCGAGAGCCATCAATTGGCGACCGTCGGGCGCATGGTTGCCAGCGGGCTTGGGGTCAGCGCGGTGCCGGCATTGTGCGCGGGGCAGATGCGCGAGCTCGGTGCGCATTGCCTGACCTTGAATGACTCTGTGGAGCGGGCGATTGGCGTGTTGACCGAGCCGGGCAATGAGCTGTCGGCGGCGGCGCAGGCGTTGTTCGAGATTCTCAAGGCTGAAGATTTGCAGCGCCAGTTCGATTTCCCCCTCACCCCGGGAGCGCGGAAACAGAGCGCCGAACGCTGATTCAGTGTGCGAGCGAGCCTGCTCGCGAAGAACGATAACGCGGTCTAAGCCTTGGCCACTCGCCACAGATACCAGGCCGCCACCGTCCGATACGGGCTCCACGGCTGACCAATCTCGATCATCTGCTTGCGCGTCGGCTGCACCTCCAGTCCCTTCAAACGCCGATAACCCTCACGCACGCCAAAATCATCCGCCGGCAGGATATCCATGCGTTCGAGGCTGTAGATCAACAGCATCTCCACGGTCCAGCGGCCGACACCGCGCAGGCTGGTCAGGCGTTCGATCAGGGTTTCATCGTCCATCGCCCGTGCAGTCGGGTAATCCGGCACCACGCCGTCCAGAGTCGCCTGGGCTATCCCTTGAATCGTCGCAATCTTGCTCGCCGAGAAACCACAAGCACGCAGGCGCTCGACCTCGGTAGCCAGAATCTGCTGCGGACGCGGAAACGCCTGGCCGGGGAATAACTCCACCAAACGCCCAAGGATCGCATCGCCGGCCTTGGCGTGCAGTTGCTGATAGGCAATCGCCCGGACCAGCGATTCATAGGGATCGCGCGCCGGATGTGGCTGATGCAGGCACGGGCCGACGGCGCTGACATGGCGCTGCCAGTCAGTGTCTATCGCGGCCAGAAAAGCGCTGGCCATCTCACACATGTCAGCCATGTTGCGGTGATTCGGACATACCCATCGAAATCCCTGTTTGCGCGTTGGATTGCATGGCTCAAAAAGCCAATTGTTGAGTCATTTGCAGCGCGGCGTTTTCCAGCCTGAGCAGGAACGCCTTGCGCGGTTGTCCGCCACCATAACCGGTCAGCGAGCCGTCTGCGCCGATCACTCGGTGACACGGGACCACGATCGACAGACGATTGTGCCCGTTGGCCAGGCCGACCGCGCGGCTGGCGCCGGGTTTGCCCAGGCCCGCCGCGATAGCGCCGTAAGTGCTGGTATGGCCGTAGGGGATTTGCCGCAGCGCCGCCCACACCTCTTGGGCGAATGCGCTGCCGGGCAGGTGCAACGCCACGCTGAACTCGGTGAGTTTGCCGGCGAAGTAATCCGCCAGTTGCACTTCGATTTGCTGCAAGTGCGCGTTATGCCCCGGCGCGACTGCGTAGCCATAACGGTTTTGCAGGGCTTCGACTTCGCGGGTCAGTGCCGGTCGATCGAGAAATTCCAGCAACACCAGCCCACGGCGCTCGGCCATGGCGATCATCGGCCCCAGCGGCGTGGTCAGGCGGGTGAACAGCAGCGGCTCACTGTTGGCCGCGCGACCCGGAGTGATGTGGAAGGATTTCTGAAACGCGTCGCGAAAACCACTGAGCGATTCATAGCCGGAGTCGAACGCGGCGTGATCGATCGACGTGCCTTGCCTGATTCCGCCCAGAGCCATGCCGAGGCGCCGTGTGCGCAGCCAAGCGTGGAAAGTCATACCGAAGTGCTGCTTGAACCAGCGTCGCAGTTTCAGCGGTTCGATGCCCTCGGCGAGCAATTGCGCATCGCTCCAGCGCCGTTCGGGATCGGCGTCCACCGCATTGAGCAGGCCCTGCACCCAGTCCGGGGCGATGGCCGCTGCGTCCAGCGGTTTGCAGCGCAGGCAGGCGCGGTAGCCGGCGCATAGGCATTCGTCGGCGTGGGCGAAGAATTCGACGTTTTCCGGTTTCGGCTTGCGCGCCGTGCAACTGGGGCGGCAAAAGATCCCGGTGGTTTTAACGGCCGTGAAGAACACGCCTTCATAGGCAGTGTCGCGTTCGAGCATGGCGCGAACCATTTCGGCGTGGGGCGGCAGGACAGCGGCTGGTATGTTCATGGCCAGAGAGTAAATCCGCTTTGTCGATGGCTCCACCGAAAAATCGACAGTGAATTTTTTCCCTTGTGCAGCACAATGAGCGGGTTGCCGCTTTCCAGGAAGCCAAACCATGCAGCCGTTTTCCATTCAGCACATCGATCATATCGTCCTGCGCGTCGCCGACCTGCAACGCAGCATCGATTTCTACGCCAGGGTGTTCGGCGCCGAAGTGGTCAGGCATAACCAGCCGCTGGGGCTGGTGCATTTGCGCGCTGGCACGTCGATGATCGATCTGGTCGACTTGCACGGCGAACTCGGGCGCAAGGGCGGTGGCGCGGCGCAGAAGCTGCGACGCAATGTCGACCACTTCTGCCTGCGCATCGAACCGTTCGACGAAGCGGCGCTGGTCGCTCACTTGCAATCCTTTGGCTTGAGGGTGGAAAAAGCCGCCAGGCGTTTCGGCGCCGAAGGTTACGGCCTGTCGCTGTACTGCTTCGATCCTGACGGCAATCAGGTCGAACTCAAGGGCCCGTCTGAAAGCTCTCAGCCAGACGTTTCCTGAAGCACAAGTTCGGTCACCTGCGTCAACGCTGATCGGCGGTTTTGCGGCTCCTCTGGTGCGCGGTTGAACAGCGCCAACTGCCGGTCGGCGCTGGTGCCGCTGGCGATGATCGCCCGCGCACGTTCGAACAACTGCGGCGCGTCCAACGCATGCGCGGTATCGGCAAAGCGCTGCTCGGCCAGTTCCAGCCACTGCGCGATCGAACAGTCGCCGTCGATGCCTTCGACCAGAAAGCGCGCATGAATCCCTAAACGTTTGGCGCGCCAGCGGTTCTCTTCCAGCATCGAACGTGCTGTCTGGTCATACAGCAAGCCCGGCCGCCGTTGTGCACTGGCGTGCGCGACCAATACGCGAAAAAACGCCGCCAGGGTCAGTGCATCGTCGACCCGAGGGCAGGCGTCGGTCATGCGCAATTCGAGAGTCGGGTAACGCGCTGCCGGGCGCACGCCCCACCAACATTCGCCCGGCTGGCTGATCGCACCGATGCGGATGAGAAACGCCAGATGCTCGTCGTAATGGCGCTGATCGGCAAACAGCGGCGGGATGCCCATGCGTGGCCACTCGTCACACGCCGTCTGCCGATAGCTCATGAACCCGCTGGCGGCGCCATCCCAGATCGGCGACGAGCAGCTCAATGCCAGGAGTAACGGCGTCCACGGCAGCACTTCGTTCATCACCGCGACGCGATCCAGCGGCTCTGCTACCTCGACGTGCACGTGCAGGCCGGACAGCACGCTGCGCCGGGCAACATGGCCGTAGTGTTCGAACAGGTGATGGAAATGCTCTTCGTCAGTCGGGACTTGTTCGCGCCAGTCGGCCAGCGGGTGACTGCCGGCGCTGAGCACGCCCAGACCAAACGGCTCAAGGGCGGCGCGCAAGGCTTGACGGCTGCCGCGGAGGAAATCGCCGGCGTGCTCGAAGTCGCTGAACACCGGCGAAGCCACTTCGATCTGCCCCTGAAACATTTCCGTGGCAAACCGCGGGCCCAGCCTCGCCCGGCACGCCTCGATGGCCTGCAGCGACGGGCTGCCGACCATGCATAGGGTCTGCAGGTCAGTGATGAAATATTCTTCCTCAATGCCGAATCGCGGGGCGCTCATGGCGGTGCTCAAAGACTGTTTCTCATGGGAACCGCGCGTGACAGCCGTGGTTCAAGCCAGGCGACCAGCGCCCGAATGCACCGTTGGTCTTTTCCATTGCACTTGAGCGATAACGGCGATTCCAAACAAGTCCGATCAACGTTTTCTGGAGGCAGAAATGACCCATCCATCCAGCAACGACAAAGCGCTCAACGAAGACATTAATCCCAACGACGACGGTTTCGTCATCGGCACCGCCGGGCGCGATGAAGACCCCAACGCCACCACCGACGGGCAGGTCCGTCGTGACAACGAAGATGTCATGACACCCGAAGATACTCGCGGTCTGCCCGGTTATCCCGGCGCGGAAAAGAACAACCCTTCGAAACCGGTTCCCGACAGCAGCGTACCGGCCAATGGTGATCCATCCGTGCAAAACGACAGCGCCGACTAAACTGGCGCTATCGCCGACAGAGCCCAAGGAGGCCCCATGAACAACCCGATGCGCCATTGGGCGCTGCTCGCCTTGACCCTTTCGGTCGGTATCAGCCAGGCCTATGCCGAACCCACCAAACGCGTCGACGTGATGCTGGTCGGCGGCGGCATCATGAGTTCGACGCTGGCGGTCTGGCTCAGTGAACTGGAGCCGGGTTGGTCGATGGAAATGGTCGAGCGTCTGGACAAGGTCGCCGAGGAAAGCTCCAACGGCTGGAACAACGCCGGCACCGGCCACTCGGCGCTTGCCGAACTGAACTACACGCCGGAAAAGGACGGCAAGGTCGATATCACCAAGGCTGTCGAGATCAACGAGGCGTTCCAGATCACCCGGCAGTTCCTCGCCTGGCAGGTGAAAACCGGCGTGCTGAAGAATCCGCGCTCGTTCATCAACTCCACGCCGCACATGAGTTTTGTCTGGGGCGACGACAACATTCGTTTCCTGAAGAAACGCTACGAGGCGCTGCAGGCCAGTCCGCTGTTCCGCCCGATGCAATATTCGGAAGACCCGCAGCAGATCAAACAATGGGTGCCGCTGATGATGGAAGGGCGCGACCCGACACAGAAAATCGCCGCCACCTGGACGCCGATCGGCACCGACGTCAATTTCGGCGAGATCACCCGCCAGTTCGTCAGCCATCTGCAAAGCCGCGACAACTTCAACCTCAAGCTGTCCACGGAAGTGCGCGACATCACGCGCAACGACGATGGCTCGTGGCACGTTGAGTACAAGAACCTCAAGGACGGCACCACGGCCGCCACCGACGCGAAATTCCTGTTTATCGGAGCGGGCGGGGCGGCGTTGCCGCTGCTGCAGAAGTCCGGTATTGAGGAAGCGAAAGACTACGCCGGGTTCCCGGTGGGTGGTTCTTTCCTGGTCACGGATAATCCCGAAGTCGCGCAACAGCACATGGCCAAGGCCTACGGGATCGCTTCGACCGGCGCGCCACCGATGTCGGTGCCGCACCTCGATACGCGGGTGCTCGATGGCAAACGGGTAATTCTGTTCGGGCCGTTCGCGACGTTCTCCACCAAGTTCTTGAAAGAGGGTTCGTATTTTGATCTGCCGGCCAGTACGACCCTGCACAATCTTTGGCCGATGGTTCGGGTCGGCGTGCGCGAGTTCGATCTGGTGCAATACCTCGCCGGCCAGTTGATGCAGTCCGATGACGACCGTTTCGAGGCGCTGCGCACCTACTTCCCTCATGCGAAGAAAGAGCAGTGGCGACTGTGGCAGGCCGGCCAGCGCGTGCAGATCATCAAGAAGGATGAGCAGCAGGGCGGGGTGCTCAAGCTCGGTACCGAAGTGGTCGCGTCGAAGGATGGCAGCATTGCCGGACTGCTCGGCGCGTCGCCCGGGGCGTCAACAGCCGCGCCGATCATGCTCGACCTGATGGGCAAAGTGTTCAAGGAAAAACTGGCCTCGGCGCCGTGGCAGGACAAGCTGCGCCAGATCGTGCCCAGCTATGGCACGCGCCTGAACGAACACCCGGACAAGGTCATGGAGGAGTGGCGCTACACCAGCGAAGTGTTGCAACTCACGCCGCCACCGGGCATCGATCAGGCTCCGGCGCAAAACCCGCCGGGCAATATCGACGCTGTGCAGCAGAAGAATCTGGACAGCGACCCCGACCTCAAGCCCTGGGACGGGCAGATGTGGCGCGGGTCGAACTTTTTTGATCCGGCGCCACTCTGAACGTGTCGTAGGGTCGCGGTTCGACAGAAAAAACGCTTCGGCAGGCAGAAAAAGCTGCGTGGCGTGATAAATTCCCCCCACGTCGAGCCCACCCAGAATGGCCCCTGCCGGGTCCCACCAAGAGCGATCTACATGCAAGCAAAGGCCCGTGAGGTTTATGTGCCACCGGTGCTGCAGGATCTGCGGGCCGGCACAGCCGAACTGCACATCGCACTGGAAAAACGCCTTCCTTTTTTCTCCGACACCCTCGATACCCCCGCTTTCGAGCGCTTGATGCAGGCCTATTACGGGTTCTATCAGCCGCTCGAACAGGCGTTGCTCGCCAGTGGCGCGGTCCCGGACGATTTCAATCTGCTGCCTCGTCTGAAGGCTGACACCCTGCGCGCCGACCTGCGCGCACTGGGGGCAACCGCTGATGATTTGCCGCTGTGTGAAGATCTGCCAGTCATTGACTCCAGCGCCGCCAGTCTCGGCGTTTTGTACGTGCTCGAAGGCGCGACTCTCGGCGGGCAGATCCTGCGTCGGGAGATCGCCGCGCGGCTGAATCTGGACGCCGACAATGGCGCTGCCTTCCTCGATGTCTACGGCGCGGCCACCGGGCGGCGCTGGCGCGAGTTCATCGAATACCTGAGCAACCGGCCCATGGCGGCCAGCGAACGCGCGGCCGTGGTCAGCGCAGCACAAATCACATTCAGCTGTTTCGAGCAGTGGCTCGAGCGCCAGGAGGTACTGGCATGAACCCGCAAGACCCACAAGCCTTTGAAGAACTGCTGGCCAACTGTGCCGACGAGCCGATCCGCTTTCCTGGCGCGATCCAGCCCCATGGTCTGCTGCTGACCCTGACCGAGCCTGCGCTGCAGATCATCCAGGTCAGCGCCAACGTCGAAACCCTGCTGGCCCGCGCGCCCGAATCCTTGATCGGCAAGCCGCTGCACAGCCTGATCGGCGCCGAACACACCGCGCAAGTGCTGCAGGCCTTGCAACAGGCGACGTTCTCCGAGGCGGCGCCACTGCGTTTCGAGCTTAACGGCACTGAATTCGAAGGCTTGCTGCACCGCCATCAGGGCGTGCTGATTCTCGAGCTTGAGATTCATGTAAAGAATTTCCAGCCGCGCAACGTCGCCGGGGTCAATACCCACTTGGGCCGCATGCTCCAGCGCCTGCAAGCGGCGACCACGCTGCAGGCCCTGTACGACATCAGCGTCAAGGAAATCCAGGCGATGACCGGTTACGACCGGGTGCTGATCTATCGCTTCGAGGAGGAGGGCCACGGTCAGGTCATCGCCGAAGCGTCCGATCCGTCGATGGAAGTGTTCAACGGCCTGTTTTTCCCGGCTTCGGACATTCCCGAGCAGGCGCGCGAGCTGTACCGCACCAATTGGCTGCGGATCATCCCCAACGCCGATTATCAGCCGGTGCCACTGGTGCCGAAGCTGCGCCCGGACACGCAGACGCCGCTGGACCTCAGTTTCGCCACGCTGCGCAGCGTCTCGCCGATTCACTGCCAGTACATGAAGAACATGGGCGTGCTGTCGTCGATGAGCATTTCCCTGCTCAAGGGCGACAAGCTCTGGGGCCTGATCAGCTGCGGCAATCGCCAGCCGCTGCACGTGCCGCATGAATTGCGCATGGCCTGCCAGACCATCGGCCAGGTCTTGTCGTTGCAGATCAGCGCCATGGAAACCCTTGAGCTGACCCGCCAGCGCGAAGAGAAGGTCGAAGCGCTGGCGCGGCTCAATCAGGCGATGGTCGATTCGCCGCAAAACGTCTTCGACGGCCTCGCCCAGCAGCCAGCGACGCTGATGGCGCTGGTCAATGCCGGCGGCATTGCGATCATCGAAGACAAGCAGTTGCACCGTTACGGCAACTGCCCTGAACCGGAAGAAATTCGCGCGCTGCACAAATGGTTGCAGGCGCGCGGCGAGCCGGTGTTCGCCAGCCATCACCTGTCCAGCGTTTACCCGCCGGCGGCGCAGTATCAGTCGGTGGCCAGTGGTGTGCTCGCCATGAGCCTGCCCAAACCGGTGGACAACGGCGTGCTGTGGTTCCGTCCGGAAGTGAAGGAAAACATCAACTGGAGCGGCGACCCGCGCAAGCCGCTGGATCTGGAAAACTCCGACGCCGGCCTGCGCCTGCGTCCGCGTACCTCGTTCGAGATCTGGAAAATCGAGATGGCCGGGATCTCCACCAAGTGGAGCCACGGTGACCGGTTCGCCGCCAACGATCTGCGCCGCTCGGCGCTGGAAAACGATCTGGCCCGTCAGGTACGTCGCGAGCAGGAGGCCGTGCAGGCACGGGATGATCTGGTGGCGGTGGTTTCCCACGACCTGCGCAACCCGATGACGGTGATTTCCATGCTCTGCGGCATGATGCAGAAAGCCTTCAGTTCGGAAGGCGCGCACACCTCGCGGCGCATCTCCACGGCGATCGACACCATGCAACAGGCCACGGCGCGGATGAACACGTTGCTGGAAGACCTGCTCGATACCTCGAAAATCGACGCCGGGCGCTACTCCATCACCCCGCAGGCGCTGGAGGTCGGGCACATCTTTGAAGAGGCCCAAGCGTTGCTGTCGCCGCTGGCCCATGACAAGGACATCAGCATTTCCTTCCTGGCCGATCCTGACCTGCGCATCCACGCCGACCCTGAGCGGCTGTTTCAGGTGTTGTCGAACCTGGTGGGCAACGCCATCAAATTCACCCCGCGCATGGGCACCGTGGGCGTACACGCGAAATCGGTGGGCGATGAGATCGTGTTTATCGTGCGTGACAGTGGCGAAGGCATTCCCAAGGAGCACTTGCCGCATGTGTTCGATCGTTACTGGACGATGAAGGAAGGCAACCCGACCGGCACGGGCCTGGGTTTGTATATTACCCAAGGCATCGTCGAAGCCCATGGCGGCCAGATCGTCGCCGAGAGCGAGCCGGGGCAGGGCAGCGAATTCCGCTTCACCGTGCCGCGCCTGGCCTGAGTGCCCCCTGTAGGTTTCGATCGTTCCCACGCTCTGCGTGGGAATGCCTCTACGGACGCTCTGCGTTCGGCTCTGAATGGGACGCAGAGCGTCCCGGGCTGCATTCCCACGCAGAGCGTGGGAACGATCAGATTCGGAGCCTCAGGGTCATTTTCTTCAATACCGCAAATCCCCCGCCCGCTACCGTAGCCACCTCGTTCCTCGTTTGAAGCAGGTGTGCAATGAGTCTGATTCTTTCCATGGCGGCCTTTGCCCTCGCCGCATCCATCACCCCCGGGCCGGTCAATATCGTCGCCTTGAGTTCAGGCGCGCAGTACGGTTTCCGCGCCAGCCAGCGGCATGTGGCCGGGGCGACGCTGGGGTTTGTGCTGTTGCTGGTGCTGATGGGGCTGGGCCTGCATGAAGTTCTGCAGTTGTGGCCATTCATGACCCGCGTGGTGCAATGGGCCGGGGTGGCGTTTCTGTTGTTCATGGCCTGGAAACTGGCCAGCGATGACGGCCAGTTGAACGCCAGCGACTCCGCCCGCGCGCCGTCGATGCTCTATGGCGCGGTGATGCAATGGCTCAACCCCAAGGCCTGGCTAGCGTGCGTAGCCGGCATGGGCGCATTTGTCGCCGACGGCGAGGCGCGGCTGGTCTGGCAGTTTGCGGCGGTGTATCTGGTGATCTGCTATCTGTCGGTGGGCTGCTGGGCGTATGCCGGGACGTTCTTGCGCGGGTATCTGAGCAATGCGGCGGGGATGCGCTGGTTCAACCGGGTGATGGCGTTGTTGTTGGCGGTGAGTGCGCTTTATCTCCTGATCACCTGATTGGCAGGTCAATTACAAAACCCTTGTGGGAGCGAGCCTGCTCGCGAACGCGGTGGATCAGTCAGTGAAGTGTTGAATGACACACCGCGTTCGCGAGCAGGCTCGCTCCCACAGGGGGGGCAGTGATCAACTTTGAGTATGAAGTCAGCCGCGATACTGCCCCGGCGTCGCCGCCAGATGCTGTTTGAACGCTCGCTGAAAATGCGCCTGATCGGCGAATCCAGCCTCTAGCGCTACATCGGCAATCAACCGCCCGCTGCGCAAGCGCTCGCGGGCGAACTGGATGCGCTGGTTGACCAGGAAGGCATGGGGCGTCATCCCGTAGCGCTGTTTGAACGCACGAATCAGGTATGACGGCGATAGTTGCGCCGCCGCGCAAATTGCCTCGAGGCTGAGCACTTCGGTGCAATGTTCACGAATGAAATCAGCGGCGCGTTCCAGCTTGAAATTCGGCTCGGCAACGGGCTCGTCCGCCGGATTCAGGCGCCCCTGCAAATCACTGAAAAACTCAACCGCCGCGCTGTGTTTCGCCAGCGCCTCCAACTGGTCGTCGAGCAGAACCTCATACAACCCCATCAATTTGCCAAACAGCTCGGCATCGGTCAGATGCGTGTCGGAGAACCGTCGAAATTCCAGCTCCGCCGCAAACCCCAGCTGATGCTGCAAATCCGTCAGCCACGGCGTTTCGACATACAGCATCACATACGACCAAGGCTGATCATCGATAGGATTGCAGGCATGCACATCACCGGGATTCATCAGCACCACGGTGCCGGCCGCCACCTCATACTGCGCCTGCTCATGCACATAGGTGCTGCGCCCGGCGGTGATCGCGCCGATGGAAAAGTGCGCATGGGAATGTCGCGCGTAACAGACTTCACGCCCATCCGCGATGGCCCGCGCCTCGATGAAGGGCAGGGCGTCGTCGCGCCAGAAACGCGGGGCTTTCTCGGGGTTTTTCGCTGTGGGGTGTTTCATCGTGATCGTCCCGGCAGGTCAGCGTCTGAGTGTATTAGCTCTGGCCAGCGAATGCCCGTTGCAGTGTCGTCACATCAAGCTTTTTCATCTGAAACATCGCCTGCATTGCAGCGCCGACTGTTATAGGCTCTGGGGAGCGTCACACCACGGGCGCGATGGAGCTAAACCATGACTGCATTTACCGGCGGATGCCTGTGCGGCGATGTGCGTTTTCAAGCCACTGGCGAGCCTTACCGGGTTGGACTGTGCCATTGCCTGGACTGTCGCAAGATCCACGGTGCGCTGTTTCATGCTTCGGCGATTTTTCCTGAGGACGCGGTGACCCTCAGCGGTGAAACCCATGAGTATCAAGGGCGGCACTTTTGCCCGCGCTGTGGCTCGTCGGTGTTCAACCGCAGTGGTGATGAGGTTGAGGTGAACCTCGGCGCGCTGGATGCGCCGAATCAGTTGAAGCCGACCTATGAGAGCTGGATTGTGCGGCGTGAATCGTGGTTGCCGGATTTTCCGCTGGCCAGGCATTACCGTGGTGATCGTGAAGGCAAAGGGCGGCGAGAGGAATAGGATTTATTGCATTTCTGAGCCCACCGAGGGCCCCTGTAGGAGTGAGCCTGAACTGGTCAAGTAATCCCAGACACCGGTTACGGTGTTTTAGGCAGCTTTCTGCTCCATCGCTATTGGCGACAGATAACTGTTGTAGCTGTGGAGCCGGGTGCGGTTGTAATACACGAAGAAACGCACCATGTCGGTTTCTGCTTCATCGATCAGGCTGTAGCCGCTGCGAGGCACCCATTCTGATTTCAAGGTTCCAAAAAAACGCTCTGTCGGAGCGTTATCCCAGCACTGGCCACGATGACTCATGCTTTGCAGGATGCCATGGCTCATTAGTTCCTGTTGAAACTTGCGACTGGTGTATTGGCAACCCTGATCCGAGTGAAACATCAGTCCCGGCGGGCATGTTCGTATCTGTGTCGCCATGCGTAACGCCTTGCTGACCAAGTTAGCGTCATTGACCAGCGAGAACGCCCAACCAATGACCCGGCGAGCAAACAAGTCGATCACAATGGCTAGATGAACCCAGCGCTTGCCCACCATCAGACTGGTAACGTCTCCACACCAGACCTGATTAACCGCCGTTGGCTTGAAATTTCGCTTGAGTAGATTGGGTGCGACAAATGCTTCAACTCCCCTGGATCTAAATGGATGCGGTTGGCGCTGTTTGCTGACAATGTTTGCCTCTCTCATTAGCGCTCTGACAAGACTCCTTCCCGCCGCTATGTTTTGGGCCTGCAGACCTTTGCTGATCATTCTGGAGCCCATGGCACCCCGGCTTTCGCTGTGCAGTTCAACCACTTTCAGCTTGAGTTCTTCGCGTTTTATCTGTGGCTTGGCTAGCCGCTGAAGCCACTCGTAAAAGCTGCTGCGCTTCACATCGAAAACACGACACAGAGTGGCAGTCGGAAAAGACTCTCTTAGCTCCGCGATCATCGAAAACGATCGGGATCCGACATCAAGAGAGCAGTAGCCTTTTTTAAGATATCGGCTTCCATCTCCATGCGTTTGATCTTGGCTTTCAGCTCCTGAATCTCGCGCTTGTCTTCGGTAATCGCTTTAGTGCCATTGACCGGCTGTCCTTCGCGCTCTTTGCGAACTTGGTCCACCCACCGCCTTAAGGCAGTAGGGCCTATATCCAGCGATGCGCAAACGTCTGGAACCGGGCAGTTGTCGTCAAGCACCATGCTGGCAGCACGTAGCTTGAATTCGCGGGTATAAATCTTTCTTTCGTTCATGAAACCTCCAGATTGGCGAAATCATATCGCCCTTAAGAGGTGTCCGGAATTATTAGGCCAGTTCAGCCTGCTCGCGAAGGTTTTTTGTCGAGCGATGATTTGTTCTGGTTGACCGAGTACATATCCGTTGCTGCGGTAACGGCGGCTTAGGGTTTCGCCCTTACGGCGACTTACTTTTTTACAAGCGCCTAAAAAAGTAAGCAAAAAACGCTAGCTCCTACGTTCGGCCCTCGCAGGCTCGGGTTCCTTCGCTCCGGGATCGATCCGGGCGCAGCGGCTCCGGTTTGCTTCGCTGCACCTCCTTCCGCTGTGTCTGGCTGCGCCAGACGGTCGCTGCGCTCCCACGCCCGTATCAATCCCTCCGCTCAGCCTTCCGACGTCGCCGGTGGATCAAGATCAAAAGCCGCAGGCGAGCTGACACTCGGCCTAGAGGTGAACGTGGGACTGTAGGAGCTGCCGAAGGCTGCGATCTTTTGATCTTGATCTTGATCTTGATCTTGATCTTGATCTTGATCTTGATCTTGATCTTGATCTTGATCTTGATCTTGATCTTGATCTTGATCTGGTAGGAGTGAGCCTGCTCGCGATTGCTATCTCAAGGTACGAAAGAACAGCGGATCTACCCTGATCCCTGTGGGAGCTGGCTTGCCAGCGATGGCGGCCTTCCAGCCGACCAGTCTCTGACGGATATACCCAATTCCAACTGTGGGAGCGAGCCTGCTCGCGAAGGCGTTGGGTCAGTCAACATGCAAGTGGCTGAACGAACGCTTTCGCGAGCAGGCTCGCTCCCACAATTTGTTTTGTGGTGTCCGCTGCTATGGGTACATCCTCAGCTCTGTCAGCCGCGAATAAACGCCAACAAATCCGCATTGATGGTTTCCGCTTGCGTGGTCGGCATGCCATGCGGGAAGCCCGGATACGACTTCAGTGTGCCGTTGGGCAGCAGTTTCGCTGACAACGGTCCGGAGTTGGCGTAGGGCACGATCTGGTCATCCTCGCCGTGCATGACCAGCACCGGCACGGTGACTTTTTTCAGGTCTTCGGTGAAGTCAGTTTGCGAGAACGCGACGATGCCGTCGTAATGCGCCTTTGCGCCGCCGATCATGCCCTGGCGCCACCAGTTGGCGATTATCCCTTCCGCCGGCTCGGCGCCGGGGCGGTTGTAGCCGTAGAAGGGGCCGCTCGGCACATCGCGATAGAACTGCGCGCGATTCGCCGCCAACTGCGCTTGAAAGCCATCGAACACCGATTTCGGCAAGCCGCCGGGGTTGCTTTCGGTCTGCACCATCAATGGCGGCACGGCGCTGATCAATACCGCTTTGCTGACCTTGTCCTGGCCATGCCGGGCGATGTAATGGATCACTTCGCCGCCGCCGGTGGAATGGCCGACGTGCACCACGTTGCTCGTACCCAGATGATTGACCACGGCCAGCACATCGTCGGCGTAGTGATCCATGTCGTGGCCGTCCCAGACCTGGCTTGAGCGCCCGTGCCCGCGTCGATCATGAGCAATCACCCGAAAGCCCTGTGCCAGGAAAAACAGCATCTGCGCGTCCCAGTCATCCGAACTGAGCGGCCAGCCGTGGTGGAAGTGGATCACCGGCGCGTCGCGCGGGCCCCAGTCCTTGTAGAAGATATCGACGCCGTCTCGAGTGGTGACAAAGCCCATAGGTGCTGCTCCTGACTCAAAGGATGGTCAACCGCGATGCATCGCGGACCGCTTGTGCAGAGGTACGACGACTCATTCGAGCCGTTATCAACTGTAGGAGCAATGCCGGGGTCTGCATGACCGCTGGTCACAACGTCTGGCTTCAGGCGCAAATTAGGCTTTGCTGAAAGGGATAAGCGCGGGCATCCGTAGGTTTTTGCGACCACAGCGACGCCCCTTCGCAACACGTGAGTCTGAGGAAACCATCCGATGTTGACCCTGAATATCAATGGCAAGGACCAGGAGCTCGATGTCCCCGCCGACATGCCGCTGCTCTGGGTTCTGCGCGATGTCGCGCACCTGACCGGGACCAAGTTCGGTTGCGGCATGGCCCAGTGCGGCGCCTGCACCGTGCACGTCGACGGCGCGCCATTGCGCTCCTGTATCACCCCGGCGACCGCCGTTGCCCACGGCCAGAAAATCCTCACCATCGAAGGCTTGTCCACCGATGGCTCGCACCCGGTGCAGCAGGCCTGGGCCGAGCTGGACGTGGTGCAGTGCGGTTATTGCCAGTCCGGGCAGATCATGTCCGCCGCCGCGTTGCTGGCGAAAATCCCCAAACCCACCGACAGCGATATCGATCAGGCGCTCTCCGGCAATATCTGCCGCTGCGGCACCTATCCGCGCATTCGCGCAGCGGTCAAACGCGCCGCCGAAATCGGCTGAGTCATTCTCTGGGAGAGGAACGATGGACAGTCCCGTATCGCGTCGCGGGTTTCTCAAGGGCAGCGCACTGTTAAGCGGCGGCTTGATGGTGGCGTTCGTGGTGCCGGGGGCCAATCGCTTTGCCCGGGCGGCAGAAAATCAGAACAAGACCTTCGCGCCCAACGCGTTCCTGCGCATCGCGGCGGACAACAGCGTCACCGTGCTGCTCGGCCATTCAGAAATGGGCCAGGGCATCTGGACCGGCCTGACCATGCTGATCGCCGAAGAACTGGACGCCGACTGGTCGAAAATCAGCGTGCAACACTCGCCAGCCTCGGCGGCCGATTACGGCTTGCCGGCGTTTGGCGGCATGCAGATCACCGGTGGCTCGACGTCGACCTGGATGGAATTCGACCGCTATCGACTGGCCGGTGCGACGGCGCGGCAGATGCTGGTGGAAGCCGCAGCGAAACGCTTCGACGTCGCGCCGTCAACGATTCGCACGGAGTCCGGCGTGGTCATCGCCGGGGACCAACGCGCGACCTACGGCGAACTGGCCGATGCCGCCGGGCAACTGCCGGTGCCGGATCCGAAAACCATTACCTTCAAGGAAGCCAAGGACTGGAAAGTCATCGGCAAACCGACCAATCGTCTCGACACCCCGGAGAAAATCACCGGCCGCGCCAGGTTCGGCATGGACGTGCAGTTCGAAGGCCTGATGACCGCGATGGTCGCCCGCGCCCCGGTGTTCGGTGCCACGGTGAAATCCTTCGAAGGCGCCGCAGCGCTGGCGATTCCCGGCGTGCACAAGGTGGTGCAGGTGCCCAGCGGCGTGGCGGTGGTGGCCGAGCATTTCTGGGCGGCGAAGCTGGGCCGTGATGCGCTGAACGTCGATTGGGATCTGGGGCCGTTGGCCGACATGAGCAGTGAAAAACTGCTGGAGAGTTTCCGCAAACTGGCGGCGACGCCGGGCACCTCGGCCACGCAGGCTGGAGATGCCAAGGTCAATTTCGGCAAAGCCGCGAAGAAAATCGAGGTCGAATACAGCGTGCCGTATCTGGCCCACGCGCCGATGGAACCGCTCAATTGCACGGTGAAAATCAGCGCCGGCAAATGCGAGATCTGGACCGGCACGCAATTCCAGACGCTGGACCAAATGGTCGCCAGCAAGATTACCGGGCTCAAGCCCGAACAGGTCGAGATACACACCGAATTCCTCGGCGGTGGTTTTGGTCGCCGCGCCAATCCGACCTCGGATTTCGTCGCCGAAGCCGTGCAAGTGGCGAAAGCGGCGGACCTGCCGGTGAAAACCGTGTGGGCGCGCGAAGATGACATTCGCGGCGGCTACTACCGCTCGATGTACCTGCACAAAGCGCAGGTCGGGCTGGGCGCCGATGGTTTGCCGATGAGCTGGCAGCATGTGCTGGTGGGGCAGTCGATCATGGCCGGGACGATGCTTGAGGCGACGATGGTCAAGAACGGCATCGATGCCACCTCGGTAGAGGGCGTGGCCGACAGTCCGTATATCAAGGATCTGCCTCACCATCAGGTCGACCTGCATTCGCCGCAAACCGGCATCAATGTGTTGTGGCTGCGTTCGGTGGGCCATACCCACACGGGTTTTGTCATGGAATCGCTGATCGATGAACTGGCGACGGCGGCGGGCAAGGATCCGGTGGAGTACCGGCGAACGTTGCTCAAGGCGCACCCGCGCCACCTCGGCGTGCTCAATCTGGCGGTGGAGAAGGCCAACTGGGGCGCACCGTTGCCGGACGGGCATGCTCTGGGCGTGGCGGTACACGAGTCGTTCGGCAGCTATGTGGCGCAGGTGGCGGAGGTGTCTCAGGACAATCTGGCGATCCGCGTGCATCGGGTGGTCTGCGCGGTGGATTGCGGCATTGCGGTGAATCCGCAGAGCATCGCCGCGCAGATGGAATCGTGCATCACCTTCGGTCTCGGCATGGCGTTGCACAGCAAACTCACCGTCAAGGACGGCGGCGTCGTGCAATCCAACTATCACGATTATCAGGTGTTGCGGCTCAACGAAATGCCGGTGGTGGAAGTGCATATCGTCCCCAGCAGCGAGAAACCCGGCGGCATCGGTGAGCCCGGTGTGCCACCGACCGCGCCGGCCGTGGCCAACGCCGTGTTCGCCTTGACCGGGCAACGCCTGCGCGAACTGCCACTGCAACTGTCGGGGGTGTGAGATGAAACGACATCTTGTGCTGGGCACCGTCGTTTTGCTTGGTCTCGGTAGCTACGCCTCGGACCTGTTTGCCGAAGATCAGGAAGCTCTGAAAGCCTTTGGCACGGTGCAGAAAGTCTTTCAGAGCCCGCGCTGCCAGAATTGCCACATTCCCGGCGATTCGCCGTTGCAGTTCGACGCCGGCATCCCCCACGCGATGAATGTGGTGCGCGGCATGGACGGCAAGGGCGCTGCCGGTTTGCCCTGCGCGACCTGCCACGCCGAAAGCAACCCGCCGGCCAGTTACGGCCCTCATGCGCCCCCGGGTGCGCCGCACTGGAGCCTGCCACCGGCGGCGCACAAAATGGCCTGGATCGGCCTGCCCTCGGACAAGCTCTGCGCGATGATCAAGGATCGTGCGAGCAACGGCGACCGGGATTTCGCCGCACTGTTAAAACACGTCAGCGAAGACAAACTGGTGCTCTGGGGCTGGAATCCCGGGGCAGGGCGCGCACCGGTGCCGGTGCCGCACGATATTTTCGTCGCGCAGTTCAAACTCTGGGCCGATGCCGGCGGGCCGTGTCCGGTGGCGCAGATGTGATGCCCCGTCGATTAAGCGCTACGCTGAACGCATGACTGTCTACGGAGTGTGCGCATGCTGGTGCCCGGAAAACCTGCCAATGAAGCTGCACGAATCGACGCGCTGCATGGCCTCAACCTCGACTCGGCGCCGGAGGAGCGTTTCGATCGTCTGACGCGCCTGGCCAAGCGCTTGTTCAACGTGCCGATCGCCCTGGTCACGCTGGTCGACACGGATCGCCAGTGGTTCAAATCCTGTGTGGGACTGGATGTCAGCGAGACGTCTCGCGATGTCTCTTTCTGCGGCCATGCGATTCTGCAAAACGAGCTGATGCTGGTTCCCGATGCGCTGGAAGATCTGCGCTTTCATGACAATCCGCTGGTTACCGGCGCGCCGAATATTCGCTTTTACGCCGGGTACCCACTGACCGTGCCCGACGGCAATAAATTGGGCACTTTGTGTCTGATCGATACCAAACCGCGCAATCTCGATGACGAAGAGCGCGCCTTGTTGCGCGACTTGGCCGAGATGGCCGAGCAAGAGTTGATGGCGGTGCAGATGGCGAGCATGGATGAGTTGACGTTGTTGTCCAATCGCCGTGGTTTCAAGCAACTGGCCCAGCATGCCCTGGATGCCTGCGCGCGCCTGAACCGGCCGGCAACGCTGCTGTTTTTCGATCTCAACGACTTCAAGCAGATCAACGATCTGTACGGCCATGCCGAAGGCGACAGTGCGCTGAAGACCTTCGCCGATGTGTTGCGCATTGCCTTTCGCGAGAGCGACGTGGTCGGGCGCTTGGGCGGCGATGAGTTCGTCGCATTGCTGACTGGCTCCAGCCACGTTGAAACCACGCGGATCATGGCTCGGCTCAAGGAAATCCTCGAAGAGCGCAACGCCACGCTGCACCGCGGTTACGCGATTCGCTTCAGCGTCGGCCAGATCGAATACGACCCCACGCGCCACGAAACCGTTGATCGGCTGCTGGCCGATGCGGATGGCGCGATGTATGCGCACAAACAGGCGTTGAAAGGCTGCTAGCACCGGCACCATCGCTGGCGAGCCAGCTCCCACAGATATGGTGCTGAACTGAAAATCCTCCGCGCCATCGAAACCTGTGGGAACGAGCCTGCTCGCGAAGGGCGTCAGCCGATTCATCCCCGGATTCGCCAGTGCTCAGCGCTTGGGCGGGCTCAGCTTCTGGTAAAACGCCAGCCATTTCTCATGACTGGCCGCGGCATCCTCGAGTTCGGGCACGACCAGTGCCTCTTGCAGGGCTTTCGCTTCGAAGGCGTCGAACAGATGTCGGACAGCGGTGCTGGCGATGGCGTTGACCTTGTTGGATGCAAAGGTGTCGGGCACGGCGGTGCGTTCCTGTTGCGCCAGGGGCGCGCCGTGAATGTCCAGACGCGTGATGAACGCCTTGCATGTGGCATTGGCAGCGGGAACGGTTCCGCGCCGATATGCCTCGGCGTCGAGTGGCAGTGACTTCGCCACTTCCTTCGCGGCAGAGGGTTTGAGTGAGGCGATGTCGATATCACGCCGCAAGACCACTTCCGATCGGCGGGTGAGCACCTCGAACACTCTGGCCGGCGTTCCATGCAGCAGCGCCAGAATGCCAAAGGGCGCCGCGTCATTGGCCATCTGCTTGTTCGCCGCAGCCGAGACTGGCTGCACGGCGAGCAATTCCAGACTGTGGCCTTCAATATCCTGCCGTTGCGCCAGTGGCAAACGGCAGAGCGCTTCCTTGATCAAGGCAATATGCGCGTCCTTCATCTGTTTGAGTCGCGCGCCAAGTGCCGCATGGAAAAGGCTTGTCACCTTGCCGAGCTGGGCAAACGAGGTGCGCAGGGATGCCAGCGGTACTGGTTCGCTGCTCGATTGCCAGCCCTGCATATCGCCTGCCAGCTTGCCGGCCAGATGCAAGTCACTCAGCGAATAAAGCGCCGCTGGAGTGTCGCCGCTCGATGCAGGAATGGACAGAACCTTGTCTTCGAGATGCGTATTGTCGACAAACACTTTGCGCAGATCCCCTTGAGCGACGCTGGTCGGCGTTGCAAATTCTCTGAGAAAAGCATGGTAGTAAAACCCCCGCATCAGCCGATTGTGTTTGCGAAAGGCACTGTCGGCCTTCTTCATCGTAGCGGTGTCGTACAGCGTGACCGGGCATTCGGCATCGCGCTGGACCAAACCTCTGGCAACGGCCCAGTCGACAACGATCGAAGCACAGGCATCCCCGCGCAGGAATTTGTAGAAATCTGCAGGTGCAGGGCCTTTGGTCAGGCTGGCCAGGTGTTCGAATGACATCAGGCGCGTCACGCCCGGAAGACGGCTTTCGATATACAGGACCACCTGTTTCAACCTGACCCAGCGCTGGCTGTTCATATAAGAGAGGGACGCAGGAATGTCGCGGATCAGGAATTCCGGTGCGATGCCGGACAACAAAAGATGGGTTGCCAGTGTCTTGTTCTTGAACGCTGCCAGATTGAACTGATGATCGATGAACCGCCGTACTTCGTCATAGGTTTCGCCCCAGAAATAGCTGTCTTCCAGACGTTGGCTGATGATCCTGTGCACATCCTCACCGGCGCTTGGTTCCAGGCTGAGAATCAATGCGGCGAGCAGCAGGCGTTCGCGATTGCTGGCCATGATGTGTCTGTCCCGAGCCGGTGGCGCGAGTTTCTTCACCAACTGGTTGCCCAGCGTCCGGGCGCGTGGTGTGCTCAGGATGCGGCTGATCAGGTAGTCGGCCTTGGCCTTGAGGGTGGTCAGCGGCAGATCGGTGTCGACCCCTTCGCTCAGATAGTCGATCAACGGTGCTGAGTCCTTGGGCAGGAACGCCTGGGTGGTGTCGATGACGAGCTGGCGTTGCGCTGCGGTAAAAGCCTGGGTTTGTCTGCCAGGCTGGCCCAACAGATGCCAATGGTTCATGTGCCCGGGCGGCATGTGCAGATTGACCTTGTTCCACTGCGCGAGCGCGAGGGCCTGCTGGACTGTTTTTGGTAATGGCAACTGGTAGAAACGCAGCATCTGCCCCAGCGTGACCTGGCCACTGGAGCGCAAGGCCCCGCCCGCCTTGCGCGCCTTGGTTTTGAGCAGATCACGGTAAAGTTTCAGATCAGGATGCTTTTCCACTTGCGGCGTCAATGTCACCCAGCCGTGCGCGCTGGCCGTGCCGACATGTCCGGATTCAGTCAACAGCAACGGACTGTCCCTGGGTAGATCGTGCTGTTGCACGATGGCCTGAAAATCCGCATTTTCCCTGAGCGTCTGCAACCCTCGCTGGCCGGATTCAATCCTCTTCGCCAATGCGGAATCCGGATGGGGGTCGCTGAACTCCTCATAATCCATGCGGGCCGTGGGTTCCTTGTTCCAGCTCAGGGCTTTGAGGCGCCGAACAATATGCCGATCGTCTTCAAGGTTGGCGAAGCTTTCCCGATAGCGGCGAATAGGGTCGGCGGTCTGCACGTAGTCACTGACGTAAGGCAGTTCAGGCCAGCTGTTTTTTCGCAGGCGTAGAGAAAGTGCTTTGGCCGCCGTGGCGTCTTCCGGCAATGGCAATTCGTAGCGGCTGAGCAATTGACCGAGCTTGAAGCGCGGGCCGCCACGGGTGGCGGACACGGACGAAGAATCGAGCGTGACCGGCGTGGCGAGAAAGCCGCGCTGCTCGAAGGGATCGCTGACCAGCAATACCTCATCGATTCGGTCGGCGATTGCCTTGAAATCCGCCAGCTGCCCGTCGCGCTCCTTGACCACAGCCGAAGTGGTTTGGCCGTTCTCATCGATGGCGGCAAGGCCGGTGGTTTTCAGCTCGGCGACGATGATTCTGGCCTGAGCGGTGTTTTGCGGTTCCGGATAACCATAGAACGCCAATACCACTTGGCGTGGAAAGCGATACAGCGGATTGGCCGACTTGCCGCCGATGTACGGCAAACCCAAGCCGGCAGGATCAATCCGTTGTGAGATCGACAACAGCATCGGCGCCATCTGCCACCAGCCGGAGTCATCTTCCAGAGTGAAAGTGCGAACGGCGCTGGAACCGTTCGAGGGTGTCTGCGCCTGCAGGGTGTCGCCCTTGATCCTCAGGGTGTCCAGATCGATGTAAAAGCGACTCGCCCAGTCGAGAAATTCAGGGCGTTCGAGGGCGGTCCAGTAAAGCTCCATCCATTCGCGCAGCAGGCATGGCCGAGGAACTTCAAGCATGCGTGGCGGCTCGGCGGCAGTGGCCACCGGTACGGCGGTCAATTCCGCGATGAGGTTCTGGATCAGTGTCTGTTGATGTACCGGTGTGTCGTTCATCTGCGCCTCCCTGGCGGTTGATAAGCATCAAGCGTCGAGTATCGAAGGCAGGGCAGGGTGGTTGGCGGTACATATCTATCGATTTGGCCTGAAAAGACATGATTCTGGTCTATCCAGACATTAGGACTGTCATTTCCGACAGTGATCTCGAAAGTCGATATCGCGCTAAGCTCAAGCCTCGGCCGGCGCGTCTTTCAAATGATCGGCCTCTGACGGAACGCTTCCAAAGGAGATGGATGTTATGAAGGCATCAAAAAAAAAGCACGTAACAGCTGGCGAACTTGACCCTACATTCGGGGCGGGTGGGATGATTATTCCTGAGTTGGGAAGAACGACGTAATGCGTCACCGAAACAGCCGACAAAAAACTTCTTTACTTGACTAGCGGTGACGGGGCTTCTGTGTTCAGAGTCACCGCGCAGGGCCAGGACAATGACCTGAAACTCCCGCGCAACTGGACGTTCAAGGAGGATCCGAACGAGGACCTTTTTTACGCGTTCACGGCATTGCTTGCGCGCGAAGACGGCAAATTTCTGATTGTTGGAAGTACTGGTGACGCCTTTACAAGAAACATTGCGATCAGTCAGTTCGACGCGTCGGGGAATGAAGATCCCTCCTTTAAAAAACCATATTTCCCTTGCCAGGTGGAGTGCGGCGATTTCAGCGATTGGAAACCCACGAGCCGGTAGCGTGCCTTGCTCCTTATGATCACGTGCTGCTTGCCGGTAGTTATCTCGTATCCGAAAACGATAGTGCCCCGTTCAAGTCTGCAGTACTGATTCACCGGCTCGATGCCAAGGGGCAACCCGATAAGTCCTTCAATGAGACCGGTACTCTGGAAGTCCAGTTCAAGCGCGAGCAAACGCGAGCTTCCGCAATCGCAGTTCTACCTGACAAGCGCATTGTCGTGTTCGGGACTGCGCAGACTCAAACCGATTCAAGAGCAGCGCTGGCTTGTTTCGACCCCTCAGGTAAACCTGACCCGACTTTTGTTGGTAATGGCTATTGGGAGGGTGACGACTTCACTGCCTTTGGCAATATGGTCGTACATGCAGGCAAGATCATCTTGGCAACTGTCTGGAGTGGCGGTGGGTCAGAACGTGAAATCGTAGTGCGGCGGATGCTGGCAAACGGCAGCCCGGATCCAGCTTTTGCTGACGGTAAACCACTGCACGTGGCTTTGGGGACCAGTTACCTGTTCCCGCCTTCACTGGCTGTGCAGACGGATGGAAAAATCGTTGTGAGTGGCACACTCGGTCTAACGCGCAAGCAAATGTATTGGCTTCGTATACGAGAAGATGGTGAAGGACTTGACCTCGAATTCGGTGAAAATGGACTGGTGAAGACGGATCCCGGCAGCGTTCAGGATGTCATCAGTCAGAATGGCAGCAATCGAATCATCGTCGCTTGCGGTGAAGAGGATATCAGCGGGTTATTACCCAGGGTATTCGGCATTGTCAGCTGATCGAAGGGGAGCCTTCCAGGCATAAAAAAACCGCCATGATCGGCGGTTTTTTTATTGGCTACAGGAAGATCACTCTTCGATGTTGCCCATCGCGGTGGTGTTGAAGCCGCCGTCGACGTACATGATTTCACCGCTGATGCCGGACGCGAGGTCGGAGCACAGGAAGGCGCCGGCGTTGCCGACTTCTTCGATGGTGACGTTGCGGCGCAGCGGAGTCTGCGCTTCGTTGGCGGCCAGCATCTTGCGGAAGTTCTTGATGCCGGAAGCAGCCAGGGTGCGGATCGGGCCAGCCGAGACGCAGTTGACGCGGGTGCCGTCCGGACCGAGGGATCCGGCCAGGTAACGCACGCCGGCTTCCAGCGAAGCCTTGGCCATGCCCATCACGTTGTAGTTCGGCATGGTGCGCTCGGCGCCCAGGTACGACAGGGTCAGCAGGCTGCCGTTGCGGCCTTTCATCATTTCGCGACCGGCTTTGGCCAGGGCCACGAAGCTGTAGGCGCTGATGTCGTGAGCGATGCGGAAACCTTCACGGGTGGTGGCTTCGGTGAAGTCGCCGTCCAGTTGGTCGCCCGGGGCGAAGCCGACGGAGTGCACGATGCAGTCCAGACCGTCCCACTTCTTGCTCAGTTCTTCGAAGACCTTGGCGATTTCTTCATCGCTGGCCACGTCGCACGGGAAGCACAGCTCAGGGCTCGAACCCCAGCCCTGTGCGAACTCTTCGACGCGACCCTTGAGTTTGTCATTCTGATAAGTGAAGGCAAGCTCAGCGCCCTCGCGATGCATGGCGGCGGCGATGCCGGATGCGATGGACAGCTTGCTGGCGACACCGACGATCAGTACGCGCTTACCGGCGAGAAAACCCATGTGTTGCTCCTCTTTCAGGTTATTGCGCAGTGGCTGGTGCCAGAAAAGCGGCTTCCAGCAACTGCTGTGTATACGGATGTTGGGGGGCGGCAAAGATACTTTGCGCGTCTCCCTGTTCGACCACTTGGCCATGCTTGACCACCATCAGCTGGTGGCTCAGCGCTTTGACGACAGCCAGGTCATGGCTGATGAACAAATACGTCAGGTTGTACTTGGCTTGCAGTGAACGCAACAGCTCCACCACTTGCCGCTGCACCGTGCGGTCGAGCGCCGAAGTCGGCTCGTCCAGCAGGATCAGCGCCGGTTTCAGCACCAGGGCCCGGGCAATGGCGATTCGCTGCCGTTGCCCACCGGAAAATTCGTGGGGGTAGCGATGCCGGGTTTCCGGATCCAGACCTACCTCCTTCAATGCCGCAATGATCGCCGCTTCCTGTTCGGTTGCGGTGCCCATCTTGTGTATGCGCAGGCCTTCGCCAACGATGTCATTGACGCACATGCGCGGGCTCAGGCTGCCAAACGGGTCCTGAAACACCACCTGCATTTCCCGCCGCAGCGGGCGAACCTCGTTCTGCGTCAGGCAGTCTAGCTGCTTGCCTTCAAAGCGGATCGCGCCTTTGCTGCCGATCAGCCGCAAAATCGCCAGACCCAGGGTGGATTTGCCGGAACCGCTTTCGCCAACGATCCCCAGGGTCTGACCCTGCGGCAGGCTGAAATTGATGCCGTCCACTGCCTTGACGTAATCC
The DNA here is from genome assembly GCF_946901175.1 of Pseudomonas sp. Marseille-Q5117. Taxonomy (NCBI): domain Bacteria; kingdom Pseudomonadati; phylum Pseudomonadota; class Gammaproteobacteria; order Pseudomonadales; family Pseudomonadaceae; genus Pseudomonas; species Pseudomonas sp. Marseille-Q5117. Next base: position 110,115 of record NZ_CAMPPP010000011.1, read on the forward strand.
ACCGTGCGCTTGAGCAGGCCTTTCTTGATCGGGAACCAGACTTTGAGGTCCTCGACTTCGAGCAGCGGCGCGCCGATTTCATTGCTTGCCGGGCCGCCGCTGGGCTCTGCGCCGAGCAATTCCCGAGTGTACGGATGCTGCGGCGAACGGAACAGCTCTGCGCACGATGCCTGTTCGACGATGCAACCGCGCTGCATGACACATACGCGATGCGCAATTCTTCGCACCAGGTTCAAATCGTGACTGATCAGTAGCAGCGACATGCCCAATCGAGCCTGAAGATCCTTGAGCAAATCGAGGATTTTCAGCTGAACGGTCACGTCCAGCGCGGTGGTCGGTTCGTCGGCAATCAGCAATTCCGGCTCGTTGGCCAGGGCCATGGCGATCATCACCCGCTGGCGCTGGCCGCCGGACAATTCATGGGGCAGGGCCTTGAGACGCTTGTGCGGTTCGGGAATGCCGACCATCTCCAGCAGCTCCAAAGTGCGCCTGGTCGCGACTTTGCCGCTCAGGCCCTTGTGGATGCCGAGCACTTCATTGATCTGCTTCTCGATCGAATGCAGCGGATTGAGCGAGGTCATCGGCTCCTGAAAGATCATCGCGATGCGGTTGCCACGGATGTGGCGGATGGTCTTCTCGCTCAAATCCAGCAGGTTCTGCCCGGCGTAATTGATGCTGCCGGCCGGATGCCGCGCCATGGGGTAGGGCAACAGGCGCAGGATCGAATGCGCCGTGACCGATTTGCCCGAGCCCGATTCACCAACCAGCGCCAGGGTCTCGCCGCGCTTGATGTCGAAGCTCACGCCCTCGACCACGCGGTGGACGCGCTCGCCGAAACCGAATTCGACGGCGAGGTCACGCACTTCGATCAGATTGTCCTGATTCATTTCACTTCCTCGGGTCGAAGGCATCGCGAGCGGACTCGCCGATAAACACCAGCAGACTCAACATCAGCGCCAGCACGGCAAACGCACTCATGCCCAGCCACGGCGCCTGCAGGTTGGATTTGCCTTGCGCGACCAGTTCGCCCAGCGACGGACTGCCGGCCGGCAGGCCGAAGCCGAGGAAGTCCAGCGCGGTCAGGGTGCCGATGGCGCCGGTGAGGATGAACGGCATGAAGGTCATGGTCGAGACCATGGCGTTGGGCAGGATGTGGCGGAACATGATCGCGCCGTTCTGCATGCCCAGCGCGCGGGCGGCGCGCACGTATTCCAGATTGCGCCCGCGCAGGAACTCGGCGCGCACCACATCGACCAGACTCATCCACGAGAACAGCAGCATGATCCCCAGCAGCCACCAGAAATTCGGCTGGACGAAACTGGCGAGGATGATCAACAGATACAGCACCGGCAGCCCCGACCAGATCTCCAGAAAACGTTGCCCGGCGAGATCGACCCAGCCGCCATAAAAGCCCTGGAGGGCACCGGCAATCACGCCGATGATCGAGCTCAGCACGGTCAGCGTCAGCGCAAACAGCACGGAAATGCGGAAACCGTAGATCACCCGCGCCAACACGTCGCGGCCCTGATCGTCGGTGCCCAGCAGGTTGTCCGCCGAGGGCGGCGCCGGGGCCGGGACTTTCAGGTCGTAGTTGATGCTCTGGTAGCTGTAGGGGATCGGCGCCCACAGAATCCACGCGTCCTTGGCCTTGAGCAGCTCACGGATGTACGGACTCTTGTAGTTGGCTTCCAGCGGGAATTCGCCGCCGAACGCGGTTTCCGGGTAGCGCTTGATCGCCGGGAAATACCAGTTGTTGTCGTAATGCACGACCAGTGGCTTGTCGTTGGCAATCAGCTCGGCGCCCAGGCTCAGGCCGAACAGAATCAGAAACAGCCACAGCGACCACCAGCCACGCTTGTTGGCCTTGAACAGTTCGAAGCGCCGGCGGTTGAGAGGGGACAGGTTCATCTCAATGCTCTCTGCTTGCGAAGTCGATACGCGGATCGACAAAGGTGTAGGTCAGGTCGCCGATCAGTTTCACCACCAGCCCGAGCAGGGTGAAGATGAACAGAGTGCCGAACACCACCGGGTAATCGCGGTTGATCGCCGCTTCGAAACTCATCAGGCCAAGGCCATCGAGGGAGAAAATCACTTCCACCAGCAGGGAACCGGTGAAGAAGATACCGATGAATGCCGACGGAAAACCGGCAATCACCAGCAGCATGGCATTGCGGAACACGTGGCCGTAGAGCACGCGATGGCGGGTGAGGCCTTTAGCCTTGGCGGTGACCACATACTGCTTGTTGATCTCGTCGAGAAAGCTGTTCTTGGTCAACAGGGTCATGGTCGCGAAGTTGCCGATCACCAGCGCCGTGACTGGCAATGCCAGGTGCCAGAAGTAATCGAGGATCTTGCCGCCCAGGCTCAGCTCATCGAAGTTGTTCGAAGTCAGCCCGCGCAGGGGAAACCAGTCCAGATAACTGCCGCCGGCAAACACCACGATCAGCAGGATCGCAAACAGAAACGCCGGGATCGCATAGCCGACGATGATCGCCGAACTGGTCCAGACATCGAAGTGGCTGCCGTGCCGCGTGGCCTTGGCGATGCCCAGCGGGATCGACACCAGATACATGATCAGCGTGCTCCACAGCCCCAGCGAGATCGACACCGGCATCTTTTCCTTGATCAGGTCGATGACCTTGGCGTCGCGGAAGAAGCTGTCGCCGAAATCCAGCTGCGCGTAGTTCTTGACCATGATCCACAGGCGTTCCGGGGCCGATTTGTCGAACCCGTACATGTGCTCGATTTCCTTGATCAGCGCCGGGTCCAGCCCCTGCGCGCCACGGTAGGACGAACCGGCCACCGCCACTTCGGCACCGCCGCCGGCAATCCGGCTGGTGGCGCCTTCGAAACCTTCGAGCTTGGCGATCATCTGCTCGACCGGCCCGCCGGGCGCGGCCTGGATGATCACGAAGTTGATCAGCAGAATGCCGAACAGGGTCGGGATGATCAGCAGCAGTCGCCGAAAGATATACGCCAGCATCTGATTACTCCGTGCCCGCAGGGTCGGCTTGCAGTTGGGTTTCGACTTCTACGGCAGGCTTGGCGTCAGGCTTGACCCACCAGGTGTTGATGCCGATGTCGTACTTGGGCGAGGTTTTCGGGTGGCCTATATGATTCCAGTAAGCCACGCGCCAGCTCTTGATGTGCCAGTTCGGCACCACGTAGTAGCCCCATTGCAGTACGCGGTCCAAGGCCCGAGCGTGGGCTACCAGGCTTTTGCGCGAGTCGGCGTTGATCAGGCTTTCCACCAGTTGGTCAACGGTCGGATCCTTCAGACCCATGCTGTTGCGGCTGCTCGGCTTGTCGGCGGCGGCGCTCATCCAGTATTCGCGCTGCTCGTTGCCCGGCGAGTTGGACTGCGGAAAGCTGCCGACCATCATGTCGAAGTCCCGCGAGCGCACGCGGTTGATGTACTGCGAGACGTCGACGCGGCGGATCACCAGATCGATGCCGAGGTCGCTGAGGTTGCGCTTGAACGGCAGCAGCACCCGTTCGAATTCGGTCTGGGCAAGAAGAAATTCGATCACCACCGGTTTGCCGGTGGCGTCGACCATTTTGTCATCGACGATTTTCCAGCCGGCCTCTTGCAGCAGTTGATAGGCCTCACGCTGCTGGGTGCGGATCATGCCGCTGGCGTCTGTCTTGGGATTTTCGAAGGCTTCGCTGAATACCTGAGCCGGCAGTTTGCTGCGGAACGGTTCGAGGATCGTCCGTTGCTCGGCGTCGGGCAGGCCGGTGGCGGCCATTTCCGAGTTCTCGAAGTAACTGCGGGTGCGCACGTAGGCGCCGTTGAACAACTGCTTGTTGGTCCATTCGAAGTCGAACAGCAGCCCGAGAGCCTGACGCACGCGCACATCCTGGAACACCGGGCGGCGCAGGTTGAAGACGAAGCCTTGCATGCCGGTCGGGTTGCTGTTGGGGATCAGTTCCTTGATCAAACGGCCCTCGGTGACCGCCGGAACGTTATAGGCGCTGGCCCAGTTCTTCGCGGTCATCTCCAGCCAATAATCGAACTGCCCGGCCTTCAGCGCTTCGAGGGCGACGGTGTTGTCGCGGTAGTAGTCGGTGGTCATCGTGTCGAAGTTGTAGAAGCCACGGTTGACCGGCAAGTCCTTGCCCCAGTAATCCTTGACCCGCTCGTAACGTACCGAGCGGCCTGCCTTCACTTGGGTGACCTTGTACGGGCCGCTGCCCAATGGGATTTCCAGATTGCCCTTGTTGAAGTCGCGGCTGGCCCACCAGTGTTTTGGCAGGACCGGCAACTGGCCGAGGATCAGCGGCAGCTCGCGGTTGTTGCTGTGCTTGAACTTGAACAAGACTTTCAACGGGTCTTCGGCAATGGCTTCGGCGACGTCGTTGTAATAGCCGCGAAACATCGGCGAGCCTTCCTTGGTCAGCGTCTCGAAGCTGAACACTACATCTTCGGCGCGCACCGGGTGGCCGTCGTGAAAGCGTGCTTCCGGGCGCAGGTAGAAACGCACCCAACTGTTGTCATCGGCTTTTTCTATCTTGCTGGCAATCAGGCCGTACTCGGTGAACGGCTCGTCGAGGCTGTGTTTGGTCAGGGTGTCGTAGATCTGGCCGATGTCATCGGCGGGCACGCCTTTGTTGATGAACGGGTTGAGGCTGTCGAAGCCGCCGAACCCGGCCTGACGAAACACGCCGCCCTTGGGCGCATCGGGATTCACATAGTCAAAATGCTTGAAATCGGCCGGGTATTTCGGCGGCTCGTTGTACAGGGTCACGGCGTGTTGCGGGGCGGCCCAGGCCAGCCCGGCGAACAGCAAGCCGCTGGCCTGCACGAGCAGGGTGCGAACAGCGTTCATCGATCTTTCTCCGAAGACTTCAGCCACCACGCGCTCAAGCCCAGGGTGTAGGGCGGCGTGGTGACAAAGGCCAACCGGTTGCGGTAGGCCAGACGGTGATAATTGAGGTACCAGTTGGGAATGCTGTAGTGCTGCCAGAGCAGCACGCGGTCGAGCGCCTTGCCGGCGGCGACCTGCTCGTCGCGGGTGCGCGCGGCGAGCAATTGTTCGAGCAGGTGATCGACCACCGGATTGGCGATGCCCGCGTAATTCTTGCTGCCCTTGACCTTCACCTGGCTGGAGTGGAAGTACTGCCACTGCTCAAGGCCCGGGCTCAGGGTCTGGCCGAGGGTCATCGAGATCATGTCGAAATCGAATTGGTCGAGGCGCTGTTTGTACTGGGCGCGATCGACGGTACGCAGGCGCGCCTCGATGCCGATGCTGTTGAGATTCTCGATGTACGGCTGATAAAGCCGCTCCAGGCTCGGGTTGACCAGCAGCAGTTCGAAACGCAGCGGTCGGCCGTCTTTGTCTTGCAGGCGCTGGCCGTGGAGCTTCCAACCGGCCTCGGCGAGCAGGGCGAGGGCTTTACGCATGGTCTCGCGCGGGATGCCACGGCCGTCGGTTTTCGGCAGGGTGAACGGCTCGGTGAACAGCCGGGCTGGCAACTGCTCCTTGTAAGGCTTGAGCATCAGCCATTCATGCCCGATTGGCAAACCAGACGCGGTGAATTCGCTGTTGGGGTAGTAGCTGGTGGTGCGTTTATAGGCATCGCTGAACAGTGCGCGGTTGGTCCATTCGAAGTCGAACATCAGGCCCAGCGCTTCGCGCGTTCTGACATCGGCGAAGGTCGCGCGGCGGCTGTTCATGAACAGGCCCTGAGTCTGCGTCGGGATCTGATGCGGGATCTGCACCTTGATCACTTCGCCACGACGTACAGCAGGGAAGTTGTAACCGTTGACCCAGTTCTTTGCCTGATGCTCGATGTAGATGTCGAACTCACCGGCCTTGAAAGCTTCGAAGGCGACATCGCTGTCGCGGTAGAACTCGACTTCCATGCGATCGAAATTGTACTTGCCGCGATTGACCGGCAGATCCTTGCCCCAATAATCCTTGACCCGCTCGAAAATCAGCTGCCGACCCGGCGTGACCGAGGTGATGCGGTACGGCCCGCTGCCCAGCGGCGGTTCGAAGGTGGTGGCTTTGAAGTCGCGGTCTTTCCAGTAATGCTGCGGCAGTACCGGCAATTCACCCAGGCGCAGGATCAGCAGCGGATTGCCCGAGCGCTTGAACACGAAACGAATGCGCTGCTTGTTGAGGATGTCGACCCGCAGCACTTCCTGCAGGGCCGTGCGATACAGCGGATGACCGTCCTTGAGCAGCGTTCGATAGGAGAATGCCACGTCGTAGGCGGTGATCGGCGCGCCGTCGTGAAAGCGCGCTTCGGGGCGCAAATTGAATACGACCCAGCTGCGATCTTCGCTGTACTCCACCGATTGTGCGATCAAACCGTAGCTGGAGGCGGGTTCGTCGCCGGACGGCGAATACTGCCCGGTGCCAACCATCAGCGGCTCGTTGAGCTCGTTGATGCCGTACTGGAGAAAATTGGCGGTGGTGACCGGGCTGGTGCCCTTGAAGGTATACGGATTGACCGTATCGAAGGTGCCGAACGCCATCACCCGCAACGTACCGCCTTTGGGCGCTTGCGGGTTGACCCAGTCGAAGTGGGTAAATCTGGCCGGGTACTTGAGCGTGCCGAACTGCGCATAACCGTGACTTTCGGTAATCGTCGCGCTTGCGGGTGAGCTCAAGGCCAGGCTGATCAGGAGCAGGGAGAGGGCACGCTTCAAGTCAGATCCGATCCAGCGGCTTGGGCTTTGTGGGCCGTACAGTAACAGCTTGTCTGGACAGGAAAAAGATGCGGGTTAATGCCGGGTTAATCGTTTGCGCGAAGAGCCCCTCACCCTAACCCTCTCCCGGAGGGAGAGGGGACTGATCGTGGTGTCTGGGCGAATTGCACCGAGGTGCGATACCGAGTCGAACTCAGTTTCTGAAAAGCCCCCGATCGGCTCCCTTTCCCCCTCGCCTGCGGAGAGGAGTGGGCTGGGGGGACCTGGCGAAAGATCAAACGCCCCTCACCCTAACCCTCTCCCGGAGGGAGAGGGGACTGATTGCGGTGATTGGAAGAGTTGCAGCGACTTGCAGTATTGAATCGAACTCGAGTTTGAAAAGCATGGAGATCGGCTCCCTTTCCCCCTCGCCCCCCTTGGGGGAGAGGGCTGGGGTGAGGGGGATGGATCCAAAGCACACCACAAAAACTTCATCCAAAAAAAAGCCCCTGAATTCTCAGAGGCTTTTTCAATCAATGCGGCTGATAAACCGTAAGCATCTGCCCCGGCTTCAACGCTTTACCCGCACCCGGGTTCCAGCGCTTGAGATGTTGCATCTCGACGTTGAAGCGCTTGGCCACCACATACAGGGTGTCGCCACGCTTGACCTTGTACTGGGTCTGCTGCTTGCTCTCGTTCTTGCCTTTGGTCTTGGTATTCGCCGCGACCACGGTGTTGACCCGGCCGGACTTGCGCGCCGGTGCACGCTTGGTGTTGTCCTGCATGACCAGGGTCTGGCCGACCTTGAGGTTCTTGCCGGTCAGCTTGTTCCAGCGCTGCAGATCCTTGACTTCGACCTTGTTGGCCTTGGCGATGGAGCCGAGGTTGTCGCCACGCTTGACCCGATAAGCACGTTTGAGCTGTGCCACTTCCGACGGATCGGCGCCCTCGAACACCGGTTTCAGCGAACGCGGGCTGATCAGTTCGTCCGGGCGCATGGTCTGCAGACTGGCGGTCAGCAGTTGCGCCTTGGACGTCGGCACCAGCAAATGCTGGGGACCGTCGATGGTGGTGCGCTGTTTGAACGCGGGGTTGAGCTGGAACAGCTCGTCTTCATCGATGTTCGCCACCGCAGCGACCTTGGACAGGTCCATGCGCTGGTTGATTTCGACGACCTGGAAGTACGGCTCGTTGGCGATCGGGTTGAGGTTGACGCCGTAGGCTTCCGGCGCCAGTACCACTTGCGACAGTGCCAGCAGTTTCGGCACATACGCCTGGGTTTCCGCCGGCAGCGGCAGGTTCCAGTAGTCGGTGGGCAGGCCAAGCTTTTCGTTGCGTTCGATCGCGCGGCTGACGGTGCCCTCACCGGCGTTGTAGGCTGCCAGCGCCAGCAGCCAGTCGCCGTTGAACATGTCGTGCAGGCGAGTCAGGTAATCCATCGCTGCCGTGGTCGAAGCGGTGATGTCGCGACGACCGTCGTAGAAACGCGTCTGGCGCAGGTTGAAGTAGCGCCCGGTGGACGGAATGAATTGCCACAGGCCCACGGCATCGGCGCGGGAGTAGGCCATCGGGTTGTAGGCGCTCTCGATCACCGGCAGCAGGGCCAGTTCCAGCGGCATATTGCGCTCTTCGAGGCGTTCGACGATGTAATGAATGTAGAGGCTGCCGCGTTCGCCGGCATTCTCGAGAAAAGAGGGATTACTGGCGAACCACAGGCGTTGTTGCTCGATGCGCGGATTGACGCCAAGGCCTTCCTGCAACTGGAAGCCCTGTCGCATGCGTTCCCAGATGTCCTGGGGCGCCACGGGAGTGGGCTTCTCGGTCAGCCAGATCGGCTTCTGCTTGGCTCGCGCAGCAATGTTCGGCGTGTGCGTCGCTTCAGTCTGCGGAGCGTGGCTGGAGCAACCCGCCAGCGTGGCGGACACAGCCACCGCAATGGCTTGCGCCAGGCGGGTCAAAGCATCTGAATTGACGGACTTACGTATGGATGACGACATTGGCTGGAAGTAAGTTCCGGGCAAAAATGTCGGGCGATTCTAGAAAGCGCACCCCCTGCGGTCAACCATTGAGAATTTTTGTCCCGGCCGGCGCGCTTGTCAGAACTTGTCTTTCCATGCCCGCAGAGCCGCAAATACCTCGCTCGGCTCCCGGTTTTGAGCGCCTTCCCGTTCGTCCACTTTTTGTGTAACCAATGTTTCAGAAGTGCGTAAAAACGGATTGGTAAGCTTTTCCAGGGCCAAAGTCGACGGCAATGTCATCACACCGTTCTGCCGTTGCTGGGTGACCTTTTCCAGACGGGCGGCGATGTCCGGGTTGCCCGGCTCGACGGCGGCGGCAAATTTCAGATTGCTCAAGGTGTATTCATGGGTGCAATAAACCAGCGTATCTTCCGGCAAGGCCGCAAGACGGCTGAGCGAGTGGTACATCTGCTCGGGAGTGCCCTCGAACAACCGGCCGCAACCGGCGGCGAACAGGGTGTCGCCGCAGAACAGCAGGCCATGGTGGTAATAGGCGATGTGCCCCAGGGTGTGGCCGGGCACCGCATAGACGTTGAAGTCCCAGCCGAGCACGCTGACGCTGTCGTTGTCCTTGAGCGCTATGTCACGCGCCGGAATGCTTTCGCTGGCCGGGCCGTAGACCTTGGCACCGGTCGCGGCTTTCAGGCGCTCGACGCCGCCGACATGGTCATGGTGATGGTGAGTGATCAGAATATCGCTGAGCACCCAGCCCGGATGGGCGTCAAGCCACGCCTGCACCGGGGCGGCGTCGCCCGGATCGACCACCGCACAGCGCTGGGTCTGATGATCCTGTAACAACCAGATGTAGTTGTCGGTGAACGCGGGCAGGGCACTGATCTGTATCATCGTCGGAATTCGCCAAGCGGAAAACATTGGCGCATCTTAGTAGTTCCTGGCGCGTTGGAGAATGACATGACCGATAAAGCGTTCGCTCAGGCCGATCCCGACTGGCTCGCATTGATCAGCGCCGCCCGCGAATGGCTGTCGGGGCCGCTCGGGCAATTTCTGCTGGATGAAGAGCGGCGCATGCTCGACGACGAGCTCGGCCGCTTCTTCGGCGGTTATCTGGTGCATTACGGGCCGTCCGCCGAAACCCCGCCGGCCGCGCCGCAAGTGCAGCGTAACGTGCGTCTTGGCGCGCCGTTGCCCGGGGTCGAGATCGTCTGCGAAGAGCAGGCCTGGCCGTTGAGCGAGCACGCCGCCGACGTGGTGGTGATGCAGCATGGCCTGGATTTCTGCCTGTCGCCCCACGGTTTGCTGCGTGAAGCGGCGAGCAGCGTGCGCCCCGGCGGGCATCTGCTGATCATCGGCATCAACCCCTGGAGCACCTGGGGGCTGCGGCATTTCTTCGCCAATGATGCCCTGCGCAAGGCGCGCTGCATCTCGCCGTCGCGGGTCGCCGACTGGCTCAATCTGCTGGGCTTCGCGCTGGAGAAACGCCGCTTCGGGTGCTATCGTCCGCCGCTCGCGTCGCCCAAGTGGCAGAACCGTCTGGCCGGCTGGGAACGCAAGGCCGGTGACTGGCAGCTGTCGGGCGGTGGCTTCTATCTGCTGGTGGCGCGCAAGATCGTGGTGGGGCTGCGGCCGTTGCGCCAGGAGCGCCGCGAGCCGATGGGCAAGCTGATTCCGCTGCCGATGGCCAAGGTCAACCGCCGCCGCATCGAACCGTAAATCTTCTTTTATTTGTGGCCGGGCTTGTCCCGGCCGCGGTCATTGTCGATCCGTGATTGGCAGGACAGGCATTTTTCTGGAAAGACTGGCATGAGCGAAAGCGTGGAAAGCGTCGACACCGTAGAACTGTTCACCGACGGTGCCTGCAAGGGCAACCCCGGCCCCGGCGGCTGGGGCGCGCTGCTGGTGTGCAAGGGCGTCGAAAAGGAACTGTGGGGCGGCGAGGCCAACACCACCAACAACCGCATGGAGCTGCTCGGCGCGATTCGTGGTCTCGAAGCACTCAAGCGTCCCTGCGAAGTGCTGCTGGTCACCGACTCGCAATACGTGATGAAAGGCATCAATGAGTGGATGGCCAATTGGAAGAAGCGCGGCTGGAAAACGGCTGCGAAAGAGCCGGTGAAGAATGCCGACCTGTGGAAAGAGCTGGACGAGCAGGTTAATCGCCACAAAGTCACCTGGAAGTGGGTGCGCGGGCACATTGGCCATCACGGTAACGAGCGGGCTGACCAGTTGGCTAACCGTGGCGTGGATGAAGTTCGCGGTTACAAGCAGAGCTGATTTCGCTTCTAACCGTGGCGTAGCCGTTCGCGAGCAGGCTCGCTCCCACATTGGAATGCATTCCAGGCCTTGAATTGGAATGCATTCCAATGTGGGAGCGAGCCTGCTCGCGAAGGGCTCGCCACGGTCTGACTGAAACACCCCGCCGAGCGTGTTAACATCCGCGCCTTTGCCCGATTGACCCGTTGAGAGCTGAGCACTGATGGCCACCAGATCCGTTGTACTCGATACCGAAACCACCGGCATGCCGGTGACCGATGGTCACCGGATCATTGAAATCGGTTGCGTCGAACTGATCGGTCGGCGGCTGACGGGCCGGCACTTTCACGTTTATCTGCAACCGGATCGCGAGAGCGACGAGGGTGCGATCGGTGTGCACGGCATTACCAACGAATTCCTCGTTGGCAAGCCGCGCTTTGCCGAAGTCGCCGACGAGTTCTTCGAGTTCATCAAGGGCGCGCAGCTGATCATTCACAACGCGGCGTTCGACGTTGGCTTTATCAACAACGAATTCGCCTTGATGGGCCAGCACGATCGCGCCGACATCACCCAGCACTGCACGATCCTCGACACCCTGATGATGGCTCGGGAACGTCACCCGGGGCAGCGCAACAGCCTCGACGCGTTGTGCAAACGTTACGGCGTCGACAACTCCGGCCGTGAACTGCACGGCGCCTTGCTCGACTCGGAGATTCTCGCCGACGTCTACCTGACCATGACCGGCGGCCAGACCAGCCTGTCGCTGGCCGGCAACGCCTCCGATGGCAATGGCACGGGCGAGGGTGCCGACAACTCGGCTACGGAAATCCGCCGCCTGCCGGTCGATCGTCAGCCAGCACGCATCATCCGGGCGACTGAAGAAGAACTGGCGGCGCATCTGGTGCGGCTGGAAATCATCGCCAAATCGGCGGGGGCGCCGGCGTTGTGGACGCAGATTGCCGAGGCTGATGCGCAGGCCTGAAAAACCTGAAGATCAAAGATCAAAAGATCGCAGCCTTCGGCAGCTCTTACCGTGATTGCATTCCATAGTAGGGACCAGGAAGGCAGCGATTTTTTGCGTTTGGCGACATGGAGCCAAGTTGCCACTCTCGCCACATTCGCTGCAACCCACTACCCTGAGTGCACTGGTCAGGTGCAAACCTGCCGCCTCAGGACACTGAGCCTCATGTATAAAGAGTTGAAATTCACGCTGGCGATCATCCATCGCGACAACAAGGTCGACACCGTCGGCTGCGTCAAGGAATGAGGACTTTTCCCAGTATGCAACCGGTCATGAATCCGAAATACCCAGGGTTGTCGGTGCGCGTCGCCGACGAAGGTTTCGCGCCATATATCTGGGGCAGTGACTTCAGTTTCGAAGTCGCTGCCTATGGCGCTGCCGTGATCGGCAAACCGGTCGAGCTATGGCCGGTGACGCCGATCGTGCCGTACCGCAAGTGCTACGGTATTGATCCCGAAGAATTCAGCGCCTTTCACAACGCTCCCGATAGCGCGATTTTCATGGCGTATCTGGACGATGAGCCGGTCGGTCATCTGGTGATCAGCACCAACTGGAACGGTTTTGCCCACATTGATGAACTGGCGGTGCATGCCCCGGCCCGCCGCCATGGCGTGGCCAAGGCGTTGCTTGATGTAGCGCAGTTCTGGAGTCGCAAGAAAAAGCTGCCGGGCATCATGCTCGAAACCCAGAACAACAACCTCGGCGCCTGTCGTCTGTATGAGCGTTGCGGTTATGTGATCGGCGGCATCGACCAGTTGCGCTATCGCGGCATCGATCCGCACACCGCCGAAGTCGCCTTGTTCTGGTATCGCCTGTTCGATAATCCGCTGGAAAAACCACTCAGCTCGACAACATCGCCTCGGCTTGTTCCGTGACGATGGTCAGCAGTGTCTGAATCGCCGCCGACGGCGTGGCATGTTTGAAGGTCAGGGCGTAGAGACTGATCGGCACTGCCGGTGACAGCGGGCAGACGTCAAGCCCACCGGCGCGGGCGCCCAGCGCGGTGAAGGGGTCGACGATCGCCAGGCCTTCGCCGGCCTCGACCATGCTGCGCATCATCTGATGGGTCTGCACGCGGGTCTGAATGCTTGGCGCCGGGCGCAGGGCCTGGAGTTTGTTTTCCAGTGCCGGGCTCAGCGGATCCTGACCTTCGGGACCGACCATGGCCTGACCGGCCAGATCTGCCAGGGATATGTATTTCTGCTTGGGTTGCAGCCAGCCGTGCGGAGCGAGCAATTGCAGCTTGCCCTGGGCCAGCGGCTGGCAGTGGATATCGGGATGTTCGGGATCGTGCAGGCTCAGGCCCAGATCGCTTTCGCGCAGTAACAGGCTGCGGACGATGTCGCGAGTCGGCGCGCTGAGCAGGCTGCACGGTGCGTCGGGCAGGCGACGACGCAGGGTCGCAAGGCTTTGTGGCAGTAATTGTTGAGCCAGCGGCGGGGGGCCGATGATGCGCAAGGGCGGGGCGAGGTATTGCTTGAGGCTGCTGGCCAGACGCTGCACCGGCTCCAGCGCCTCATAGATGTGCGCGATTTCCGCTTGCAGGGCGCGCGCTTCGGGGGTCGATTGCAAACGCCCGCGAACGCTGGCAAACAGCATGAACCCCAGCTGACTCTCGGCTTCGCGCAAACGCTCTTCGACCTCGGTCACCGGCAGTTGCAGCCATTCGGCGGCGGTGCCCAGGTGACCGGTCTGCAAGAGCGCCTGAATCACTTCGATGTGGCGTAAACGCATGCGTGAAGTCCATGTTCAGCAGGTGGGGTCAGACGCTGAATCCTACCCCAAGTCCGCTCGCATGACTTCTGCTCATAACGCTGGGTTATTGAGCGACGGTTGGCTCAGGTTCGCGAATCAGGGTAATGCCTGATTGAACCAGAAGAAACTCGCTGTCACTGACCTTGTTGACCCGATCGCCAATAGCCAGTCTGTAAATGGGCTCCGAGCCAGTGGATCCGTCTGCAGACGGGTTCGATTCCTGGAATTCATGCACGGAATAAACGCGGCCTTCCGCATCTCTTGCATGAAACTGACCGACGAGTACTGCTGCCATCTGCTTAGAACCTCTGGAGATAAAACGCTTGATTTGCGGCTTTGTAGACCGTCACCAAGCTCGGTAAGTTTTCCTACAGGAAAAAAATATTCGCCGCGCAGGAAAAACCAATGACCACTGGTGAAAGCGCCACTGGATCATCTATAACTAGCGACTCTTCCCACGGACCATCGAGAGTCATCCATGAGCAATGTCTACAACGTCGCTGTAGTGGTCGGTAGCCTGCGCAAAGCATCGATCAATCGCAAAGTCGCACTGGCCCTCGCCGAACTGGCGCCGGCCAATCTCAAGCTCGAGATTGTCGAAATCGGTGAGCTGCCGCTGTACAACGAAGACATCGACGGCGCTTCTCCGCCGGCAGCCTACAGCACTTTCCGTCAGAAAGTGGCGTCATCCGACGCGGTGCTGTTTGTCACCCCCGAGTACAACCGCTCGATTCCGGCACCGTTGAAGAACGCCATCGACGTCGGTTCGCGTCCTTATGGCCAGAGCGCCTGGAGCGGCAAACCCGGTGCGGTGATCAGCGTATCGCCAGGCGCCATCGGTGGCTTCGGCGCTAATCAGCACCTGCGTCAGACGTTTGTTTTCCTCGATATCCATTGCCTGCAACAGCCGGAAGCCTACCTGGGCGGCGCCGGTAATGCGTTCGACGAAGCGGGCAAATTGAGTGACTCGGTGAAGCCGTTCCTGCAGAAATTCATCGATGCGTACGGCCAGTTCGTCGAGCAACACAAGAAATAAACTTACCGAAACTCACTGTGGGAGCGAGCCTGCTCGCGAAGGCGGACTGTCAGATAACAATTTCACGTCTGACACACCGCTTTCGCGAGCAGGCTCGCTCCCACATTCGTTCGATTTCCACCCGTTTCGCTATTTGAAGGCTCCTGCGAATGCTCGCTGCGTCACTGATTTTCCTGCTGACCATCACCCTCGTCATCTGGCAACCCAAGGGGCTCGGCGTCGGCTGGAGTGCAACGCTGGGCGCCGTGCTGGCGTTGATTTTCGGCGTCGTTCACCTCACGGATATCCCGCTGGTCTGGCAGATCATCTGGAACGCGACCGGCACCTTCGTGGCGCTGATCATCATCAGCCTGTTGCTCGACGAGGCTGGCTTTTTCAATTGGGCGGCGCTGCACGTAGCGCGTTGGGGGCGGGGCAGTGGGCGCAAATTGTTTGCCTTCATGGTGCTGCTCGGCGCGCTGGTCTCTGCGCTGTTCGCCAATGACGGTGCGGCGCTGATTCTCACGCCGATCGTGATTTCGATGCTGTTGGCGTTGCGCTTTTCACCGGCGGCGACGCTGGCCTTCGTCATGGGCGCCGGGTTCATTGCCGACACGGCGAGCCTCCCGCTGGTGGTATCGAACCTGGTCAACATCGTTTCGGCGGACTTCTTCCACATCGGCTTCAACCGCTATGCAGCGGTGATGGTGCCGGTCAACTTCGTCAGCGTGGCGGCGACGCTGGGCATGTTGCTGTGGTTTTTTCGCCGCGACATCCCGGCGGCGTACGATCCTGCACAACTGGAAAACCCGCATACCGCGATCCACGACAAAGCGACCTTCTATGCCGGTTGGGCGGTGCTGGTGATCCTGTTGATTGGCTGCTTCGCTCTGGAACCGCTGGGCATTCCAATCAGCGCAATTTCGGCGGTGTGTGCCGCGCTGCTGCTGGGTATCGCTGCGCGCGGTCACAAAATCTCCACGCGCAAGGTTATGAAAGAAGCGCCGTGGCAGATCGTGATTTTCTCGCTGGGCATGTACCTGGTGGTGTACGGCCTGCGCAACGCCGGGCTCACCAGTTACCTCGCCGGTTGGCTGGACGTGTTCGCTGAGCACGGTGTATGGGGTGCGGCCATGGGCACCGGGGTGCTGACGGCGCTGCTGTCGTCGATCATGAACAACTTGCCGACGGTGTTGATCGGCTTGCTGTCGATCGACGCCAGTCAGGCCAGCGGCGTGATCAAAGAAGCGATGATCTACGCCAACGTGATCGGCAGCGACCTGGGGCCGAAGATCACTCCGATCGGCAGTCTGGCGACCTTGTTGTGGTTGCATGTGCTGGAGCGCAAGGGCATTCACATTGGCTGGGGCTATTACTTCCGCGTCGGGATTGTGCTGACGGTGCCGGTGTTGCTGGTGACGTTGGCGGCGCTGGCGGTGCGGTTGTCCCTATAGACCGAGTTGCTCTTTTCGCGAGCAGGCTCGCTCCCACAGGGATCGCATTCCACATTTGAAATGCATTCTCTGTGGCAGCGAGCCTGCTCGCGAATTGGGTCAGACACCACAAATCTCAGGTTTGCCCCGGCACATTCGGCCAAAGATCCGCCACCAGAAACAACCGCTCGGCCTCTTCCCATTCGCCCAGGGTATTCTCGGTCAGGCGCACCATCAACTGCGCCGGGGCCAGTGCTGGCAGGTCTTCCAGCCACAAGCGCAGGTGCTCATCTGTCCAGACCTGATCCGCCGGGTAATGCGCCGGCGCCAGCCAGGCGTGGCGGGGCAGGGGGTGCCAGCGGCCCGGCGGGCGTTGGGCGACAAACGCCGGCCAGTCCTTCTGATGCAGCCAGCTGCCACGCAAATGTTGCGGATGCGCGCCGTGCGGTGAGTCGGCCTGCCCGGGCCACGGATACAGCAGATAACCGCCCAGCCACAGCTGCGCGCTGAAGGTTTCGATATCCAGCGCCGCGAGCACTTCGCGGCTTTCCGGGCGCGCCGAGATCGGCAATTGATGCTCGGCCAGATGCGCCAGTTTGCGATCCAGCCGATCATGACAACCCGGCCCCAACCACTGCGCCGGATCGCGGCCATCGCCATCCTGCGGGCCAAGGTAGAGCTTGATCGCGAGTTCCAGATGGTGCACGCCGTCGCGGTCACGCAGCAGCATGTCCAGCTCGCCGAGGGTGTGCCCGGCGCGGCGGATTGGCAGGTTGGCGGCGATCAGTTCGATGCCCGGCGCATGCGAGACGGCGAACTGCCAAAGACGCTCGTAATACAGACCCAGACGCCGGGTGCGCGCCTGCGCCAGCCATTGCAGCAGGCCGTAACTGTCGTGGTCGAGCTGGCGCAGCCAGTGTTCGAGGTGCTGTGGGTCGTGCACCCAGTCGCTGCCGGCGAGCGGATGGCGCTGCGGCCACGGCGTAGCGGCGAGCATCGGCGGCGCGAGGATCACCCACGCCAGGTCCCGCACTTCGGGATGGCGTAATCGATGGGGCAATTGCAACAAGTCGGGAAACAGGATCATCTTGCGAGCATAGCCTTAAACCTGAGCGCACCCTTGAGGCTGAAAGGATTTTGTCTATCTGGCGCTTTCGCCCATAATCGGGTTTTCGCGTTTTCGATTGTCCGCAGAGGTCCCATGGAGCAATTTCGTAATATCGGCATCATCGGTCGCCTGGGCAGTTCCCAGGTGCTGGATACCGTCCGCCGACTGAAACGCTTTCTGCTCGACCGTCACCTGCATGTGATCCTCGAAGACACCATCGCTGAAGTCCTGCCCGGCCACGGCCTGCAAACCTCGTCGCGCAAGATGCTCGGCGAAGTCTGCGACATGGTCATCGTCGTCGGCGGTGACGGCAGCCTGCTCGGCGCTGCGCGTGCGCTGGCCAGGCACAATATTCCGGTGCTCGGCATCAACCGTGGCAGCCTCGGCTTCCTTACCGATATTCGCCCGGACGAGCTGGAAATCAAGGTCGCCGAAGTGCTCGATGGCCACTATCTGGTGGAAAACCGCTTCCTGCTGCAAGCCGAAGTGCGTCGCCATGGCGAGGCCATCGGCCAGGGCGATGCGCTCAACGACGTGGTGCTGCACCCGGGCAAATCGACGCGGATGATCGAATTCGAGCTGTACATCGACGGCCAGTTCGTCTGCAGCCAGAAGGCCGACGGCCTGATCGTCGCCACGCCCACCGGCTCCACTGCCTACGCGTTGTCCGCCGGCGGGCCGATCATGCATCCCAAGCTCGACGCTATTGTGATTGTGCCGATGTATCCCCATACCTTGTCGGGACGGCCGATCGTGGTCGATGGCAACAGTGAGCTGAAAATCGTCGTGTCCAAAGATATGCAGATCTACCCGCAGGTCTCCTGCGACGGCCAGAACCACTTCACCTGCGCACCGGGCGACACCATCACCGTGAGCAAAAAGGCACAGAAGCTGCGCCTGATTCATCCGCTCGATCACAATTACTACGAGGTGTGCCGCACCAAGCTTGGCTGGGGCAGCAAGCTGGGGGGCGGAGGCGACTGATGCTCGATCCCGCGCGCAGTTACGACCTGATCGGTGACGTGCACGGATGCGCCATGACCCTGGAACACTTGCTGGACCGTCTCGGTTATCACAAGCAGGGCGGGGTCTGGCGGCATCCGTCACGCATGGCGGTGTTCGTCGGCGACATCATCGACCGTGGCCCGCGCATTCGCGAGGCGCTGCACATCGTCCACGACATGGTCGAAGCAGGGCAGGCGCTGTGCATCATGGGCAACCACGAATTCAACGCGCTCGGCTGGGTCACCCCGGCGCCACCGGGCAGCGGCAAGCAGTTCGTGCGCGAACACACCAAGCGCCATGCGCGGCTGTTGCAGGAAACCCTGACTCAATTTGAAGACCATCCCGGCGACTGGCATGACTTCCAGCAGTGGTTCTACGAGCTGCCGCTGTTCGTCGATGCCGGGCGCTTCCGCGTCGTCCACGCGTGCTGGGACGCCGGACTGATCGAGCCGCTGCGGGCGCTGTTCCCCAATGGCTGCGTCGACGAGCATTTCCTCCAGGCCTCTGCGGTGCCCGGCAGCTTCGCCTGCACCGTGTTCGACCGCTTGCTGCGCGGCACCGACATGCGCCTGCCCGGTGGCCTGACCATGACCAGCGGCGACGGTCTGGTGCGTTCGTTCTTCCGCACCAAGTTCTGGGAAGACGACCCGAAAACCTACGGCGACATCGTCTTCCAGCCCGATGCACTGCCGGAACCTGTCGCGCAGACGCCGCTGACTTCCACCGAAAAGAATTCCTTGCTGCGCTACGGCGTCGACGAGCCGTTGCTGTTCGTCGGCCACTACTGGCGCAGCGGCAAACCGGCGCCGATCCGCCCGAACCTCGCGTGTCTGGATTACAGCGCGGTGCTCTACGGCAAACTGGTGGCCTATCGTCTGGATCAGGAAACGCGCCTGGATCCGCAAAAATTCGTCTGGGTCGATGTCGAGCGGCCGGAGGTGCTGCAATGAGTGCGGTAGCGGTATTGCGCCTGCCGTTGGCGGTGGATTTGAGCGGTTTTGTCAAACTGCTGCAACGCATGCAAGTGCCCCATCGGGTCAGCGAAGAGGCGGGCGAGCAGGTGCTGTGGGCGCCGGAGGAAATCAGCGAGGACGTGCGTTCGTTGTACGAGCGCTTCCCGGCCGGCGACCCGGATCAGCAACTGGACATTCCCGTGGGCCAGACCTTTAAACGGCCGGGTTTTGCCGAACAGTTGAAACACGCCAGGGCGACTGGGTTGATTCTGTTGTTGAGCCTGATCGTTGGCGGTCTGACTTTCCTCGGCGAAAACCTTGAGACCCTGCGCTGGCTGACCTTCCTCGATTTTCGCGTGATCGGCGAGTACATCCACTTCACGCCGCTGGTCGACAGCCTCGCGGCAGGGCAGTGGTGGCGGCTGGTCACGCCGATGCTGATCCATTTCGGCATCCTCCATCTGGCCATGAACGGCATGTGGTACTGGGAGCTGGGGCGGCGTATCGAGTCGCGCCAGGGCAGCATCAACCTGATCGGCCTGACGCTGCTGTTCAGTCTGGTGTCCAACTACGCGCAGTTCGTCTGGAGCGGCCCGAGCCTGTTTGGTGGGCTGTCCGGCGTGCTTTATGGCTTGCTCGGGCATTGCTGGATTTTCCAGCTGCTGGCGCCGAACCCGGCCTATCGCCTGCCGCGCGGCGTGCTGGTGATGATGCTGGTGTGGCTGGTGGTGTGCATGTCCGGGCTGATCTCGCTGATCGGTTTCGGCCAGATCGCCAACGCCGCGCACCTGAGCGGGTTACTCATCGGATGCTTCACCGGTTTGTTGGGCGGTTTGTATAACCGCCGTAAACTGGCCGTCTAACATTTTTTGTTTCAGCAAAGAGCGCGGAGACCCTGATGTCCTCTTTCAACGACATGATCAGCAACATCACCTCGGACATCTACGAGAGCCTGAAACTGGCCGTGGAAATCGGCAAATGGTCCGACGGCAACAAACTCACTGCCGAGCAGCGCGAGCTGTCGTTGCAGGCGATGATTGCCTGGGAAATCCAGAACCTGCCGGAAGACCAGCGCACCGGTTACATGGGCCCGCAAGAGTGTGCGTCGAAGTCGATCGAAGTGCCGAACATCCTGTTCAAGTCGGATGCCATCCATTGATCGAGATTGGCCGCGGTGCAATCAGCAAAATGTCGGCGCGCCTGGACGGGTCGAACGTGCAATACGCGTTTCGTCTGGATGACGTCGAGGTGCCGGTCAATCCGTTGATCGGCAGCACGTTGCGTCTGGAATTTTTGGGGGCGATCCACTGCACCCATTGCGGGCGCAAGACCAAAACCAGTTTCAGTCAGGGTTATTGCTACCCGTGCATGACCAAACTGGCGCAGTGCGACCTGTGCATCATGAGTCCGGAGCGTTGCCACTTCGACGCCGGCACCTGCCGCGATCCGGTGTGGGGCCAGCAGTTCTGCATGACCGATCATGTGGTTTATCTGGCCAACTCGTCGGGGATCAAGGTCGGCATCACCCGTGCCACGCAGTTGCCGACCCGCTGGCTGGATCAGGGCGCGAGTCAGGCGCTGCCGATCATGCGTGTGTCGACGCGCCAGCAATCGGGCTTTGTCGAGGACCTGTTCCGCAGCCAGGTGGCGGACAAGACCAACTGGCGCGCGCTGCTCAAAGGTGATGCGGCGGCGGTGGATCTGGCGCAGGTGCGCGATCAGTTGTTCGAAAGCTGCGCCGAAGGCCTGCAAGGGTTGCAGGAGCGATTCGGCCTACAGGCGATTCAGACGATTGCCGATGTCGAACCGCTGGAAATCCGCTATCCCGTCGAGCAATACCCGGCGAAAATCGTCAGCTTCAACCTGGACAAGAACCCGATTGCCGAAGGCACGCTGCTGGGGATCAAGGGTCAGTACCTGATCTTCGACACCGGCGTGATCAACATTCGTAAATACACGGCGTACCAGCTCGCCGTGCATCAATAAGGATTCCAGCATGCGCACCGAACAACCGAAGATGATCTATCTCAAGGACTATCAGGCGCCCGAGTACCTGATTGACGAAACGCACCTGACCTTCGAGTTGTTCGAGGACCACAGTCTGGTTCACGCGCAACTGGTGATGCGCCGCAACCCGGAACGCGGCGCCGGCCTGCCGCCGCTGGTGCTCGACGGCCAACAACTCGAGCTGCTCTCGGTGACGCTGGCGGACCGGGAGCTGAGCGCTGCTGACTATCAAGTCTCCGACAGCCACCTGACTCTGCAGCCAACCAGTGAAACCTTCACCCTCGACACCAGCGTGCGCATCCATCCGGAAACCAATACCGCGCTGGAAGGCCTGTACAAGTCCGGCACGATGTTCTGCACCCAGTGCGAGGCCGAAGGCTTTCGCAAGATCACCTATTACCTCGACCGCCCGGACGTGATGAGCAAGTTCACCACCACCGTCGTGGCCGAACAGCACAGCTACCCGGTGTTGCTCTCCAACGGTAACCCGATCGCTTCCGGCCCCGGCGAAGACGGCCGGCACTGGGCGACTTGGGAAGACCCGTTCAAGAAACCGGCGTACCTGTTTGCGCTGGTCGCCGGTGATCTGTGGTGCGTCGAAGACACCTTCACCACCATGAGCCAGCGCAATGTCGCGCTGCGCATTTATGTCGAGCCGGAAAACATCGACAAGTGCCAGCACGCGATGAACAGCCTGAAGAAGTCCATGCGCTGGGACGAAGAGGTCTACGGTCGCGAGTACGATCTGGACATCTTCATGATCGTCGCGGTCAACGATTTCAACATGGGCGCGATGGAGAACAAGGGCCTCAACATCTTCAACTCCAGCGCCGTGCTGGCCCGCGCCGAAACCGCCACCGACGCCGCGCACCAGCGGGTCGAGGCGATCGTCGCCCACGAATACTTCCACAACTGGTCGGGCAACCGCGTGACCTGCCGCGACTGGTTCCAGCTGTCGCTCAAGGAAGGTTTCACGGTATTCCGCGATGCCGGTTTCTCCTCGGACATGAACTCGGCGACGGTCAAGCGCATTCAGGACGTGGCGTACCTGCGTACCCACCAGTTCGCCGAAGATGCAGGTCCCATGGCCCACGCCGTGCGCCCGGACAGCTTCATCGAGATTTCCAACTTCTACACCTTGACCGTGTACGAAAAGGGCTCGGAAGTGGTCGGCATGATCCACACCTTGCTGGGCGCCGAAGGCTTCCGCAAGGGCAGCGATCTGTACTTCCAACGCCACGACGGCCAGGCCGTGACCTGCGACGACTTCGTCAAGGCCATGGAAGATGCCAATGGCGTTGATCTCAGCCAGTTCAAACGCTGGTACAGCCAGGCCGGCACACCGCGTCTGGCCGTCAGCGAGTCCTATGACGCTGCGGCGAAAACCTACAACCTGACCTTCCGCCAGAGCTGCCCGCCGACCCCGGACAAGGTAGAAAAACTGCCGTTCGTGATTCCGGTCGAGCTCGGGCTGCTTGATAGCCAGGGCAACGAAATCGCCCTGCGTCTGGCCGGCGAAGCTTCAGCACAAGGCACCACTCGGGTGATTTCGGTGACCGAAGCCGAGCAGACCTTCACTTTCGTCGACATCAACGAACAGCCGTTGCCGTCGCTGCTGCGCGGCTTCTCGGCGCCAGTGAAATTGAGCTTCCCGTACAACCGCGATCAACTGATGTTCCTGATGCAGCACGACAGCGACGGTTTCAATCGCTGGGATGCCGGTCAGCAACTTTCGGTGCAAGTGCTTCAAGAGTTGATCGGCCAACATCAGAAAGGCGAGAGCCTGAAGCTCGATCCGCGTTTGGTGTCGGCGCTGCGCACGGTGCTGTCCGACGAGTCGCTGGATCAGGCGATGGTTGCCGAAATGCTCTCGCTGCCGGGTGAGGCCTATCTCACCGAGATCAGCGAAGTGGCTGACGTCGAGGCGATTCATGTCGCTCGCGAGTTCGCCCGCAAGCAACTCGCCGAAGGCTTGTTCGAAGCGCTGTGGCTGCGTTATCAGGCCAACCGCGATCTGTCGAAAAAGACTCCGTACGTGGCCGAGGCAGAGCACTTCGCTCGTCGCGCCTTGCAGAACATTGCCCTGTCGTACCTGATGCTCAGCGGCAAGCCGGAAGTGCTGGCGGCGGCGCTGGAGCAGTTCGAGACCGCCGACAACATGACCGAGCGCTTGACTGCGCTGGCGGTGCTGGTCAACTCGCCGTTCGAAGAACAGAAGGCTTTGGCTTTGGCCAGCTTCGCCGAGCACTTCAAGGACAATCCGCTGGTCATGGATCAGTGGTTCAGCGTGCAAGCCGGCAGCACCTTGCCGGGCGGTTTGGAGCGGGTGAAGGCGTTGATGCAGCACCCGGCGTTCAACATCAAGAACCCGAACAAGGTGCGGGCATTGATCGGCGCGTTCGCCGGGCAGAACCTGATCAACTTCCACGCGGCGGACGGTTCCGGTTATCGCTTCCTTGCCGATCTGGTGATCGAACTGAACGGCTTCAACCCACAGATCGCCTCGCGCCAACTGGCCCCGCTGACCCGCTGGCGCAAATACGACAGCGCGCGTCAGGCGTTGATGAAGGCTGAGCTGGAGCGGATTCTGGCGTCGGGGTCGCTGTCCAGTGATGTGTATGAAGTGGTAAGCAAAAGCCTCGCGTAACCCGATCCTGTAGGAGCTGTCGAGTGGAACGAGGCTGCGATCTTTTGATTTTGATGATCATAAAGGTCGTATTCCAGCTTCCGACCGCCCCTCACCCTAACCCTCTCCCAGAGGGAGAGGGGACTGACCGAGGTGAATATTCGAGTTACACCGACCTGAAATTCTGGCATCGAACTAAGGTCTTGAAACCAACAGAGATCGGCTCCCTTTCCCCCTCTCCCATTGGGAGAGGGCTGGGGTGAGGGGCTGGTTATCTCCAGCACCACATAATCCCAAGTAAAAAAAATGCCGCTCAACGAGCGGCATTTTCATTTGCACAAGAAACAACTATTTACGCAGATCAAACCGATCCAGATTCATCACCTTCGTCCATGCCTTGACGAAATCATTGACGAACTGCGCCTTCGCGTCGGAACTGGCATAGACCTCGGCCAATGCGCGCAGTTGCGCATTGGAGCCGAACACCAGATCCACTCGAGTCGCCGTCCACTTTGGCGTCCCGGTCTTGCGGTCACGGCCTTCAAACTCATCGGCATCCCGCGAGGTCGGCGTCCACTCCACACCCATGTCCAGCAGGTGGGTGAAAAAGTCGTTGCTCAGCGTTTCGGTTTTGTCGGTGAACACGCCATGCCGCGTCTGGCCGACATTGGTGTTCAATACCCGCAAACCACCCAGCAGCACGGTCATTTCCGGTGCCGTGAGCGTCAGCAACTGCGCCTTGTCGATCAGCAGGGTTTCTGCCGCAACCGTGTATTTGCCTTTGCTGTAATTGCGGAAGCCGTCGGCAATCGGTTCGAGGAAGCCGAACGATTCGACATCGGTCTGCTCCTGCGAAGCATCGACGCGGCCCGGTGAAAACGGCACCGACACCGAATGCCCGGCGTTCTGCGCGGCTTTTTCCACCCCGGCATTACCGGCCAGGACGATCAGGTCCGCCAACGAGATCTTCTTGCCATTGGCAGCAGAACCGTTGAACTCGTTCTGAATGCCTTCCAGTGTGCTTAGCACCTTGTCCAATTGCTCGGGCTGGTTGGCCTGCCAGAACTTCTGCGGGGCCAGACGCAAGCGTCCGCCGTTGGCGCCACCGCGCTTGTCCGAACCGCGGAAGGTCGATGCCGCCGCCCACGCGGTCGAAACCAGTTGCGACACTGACAACCCTGAAGCCAGCACCTTGTTTTTCAGCGCAGTGGCGTCGCTGTCATCGATCAGCGGGTGCGTCACGTCGGGCAGCGGGTCTTGCCAGAGCAATTCCTCTTGTGGCAATTCCGGGCCGAGGTAGCGAGAGAGCGGACCCATGTCGCGATGGATCAGCTTGTACCAGGCGCGGGCGAACGCGTCGGCGAGCTGATCGGGATTGGCCAGAAAGCGCCGCGAGATTTGTTCGTAGGCAGGATCGAAGCGCAACGCCAGATCGGAGGTGAGCATGGTCGGCGAGAGCTTCTTGTTAGGATCGTGAGCGTGGGGAACGGTGCCTGCACCGGCGCCGTTTTTCGGTTGCCACTGATTGGCGCCCGCCGGGCTTTTGGTCAGCTCCCACTCGAAGCCGAACAGGTTTTCCAGATAGTTGTTGCTCCACTGCGTTGGTGTGGTGGTCCAGGTCACCTCCAGACCGCTGGTGATGGTGTCGGCGCCTTTACCGGTGCCGAAGGCGTTCTTCCAGCCCAGACCCTGTTGCTCCAGACCGGCCGCTTCCGGCTCTGGGCCGACATTGTCGGCCGGGCCGGCGCCGTGGGTCTTGCCGAACGCGTGGCCGCCTGCGATCAGCGCCACGGTTTCTTCGTCGTTCATGGCCATGCGGCCGAAGGTTTCGCGAATATCCTTGGCCGAGGCCACCGGGTCCGGGTTGCCTTCAGGGCCTTCCGGGTTGACGTAGATCAGGCCCATCTGCACGGCGGCGAGGGGATTTTCCAGATTGCGTTCACCCTGATCGGTGCGGCTTTCTTCACGGCCATGCAGATCGGGCTCAGCCACCAGCGTGCCGTCGCCGGGCTCCTGCACCGGGCCATTGCTCTTGCCGTAACGGTTGTCGCCGCCCAGCCACTCGGTTTCCGAACCCCAGTACACGTCTTCATCCGGTTCCCAGACATCGGCGCGGCCCCCGGAAAAACCGAAGGTCTTGAAGCCCATGGATTCCAGCGCGACGTTGCCGGTAAGCACGATCAGGTCGGCCCAGGAGATGTTGCGTCCGTATTTCTGCTTGATCGGCCACAGCAAGCGACGGGCCTTATCGAGGCTGACGTTGTCCGGCCAACTGTTGAGCGGGGCGAAGCGTTGCTGTCCGGAGCCGGCGCCACCACGGCCATCGGCAGTGCGATAGGTCCCGGCGCTGTGCCAGGCCATGCGCACGAACAGCGGGCCGTAATGGCCGAAGTCGGCCGGCCACCAGTCCTGGGAGTCAGTCATCAGCGCTCTGATGTCTTGTTTCAACGCCTGAAAATCGAGGCTTTTGAAGGCTTTGGCGTAGTCGAAGTCCTGGCCCAGCGGATCGGACTTGGGAGAATGCTGGCTGAGGATTTTCAGATTGAGTTGATTCGGCCACCAGTCACGGTTCGTCGTACCGCCGCCGGCGGCGTGGTTGAACGGGCATTTCGATTCGTTTGCCATGTTCGTATCCCTATCAGGTCTGCGGCCGGCTCGTGCCGACTTCGGACTGGTAAGGCTAGACCCGAGTTGGCAAGTCGGCTAATAGCCCGACTATTGGATACCGATAGGCAAACTCTTTCACCGCACAGGTAGGTGCTGCCGAAGGGGTTAGCTGGATTGCGCGGTTTCGTCATCAGGAACGTCATCAAGGATATCTTCCTGGCCGGGCAATTCGGTGATGACGCTGAAGTCGCTGACTTCAACCGCGCCATTGCCATATCCCAGCAAATGAAACGAGAACGCCTTGCGCGGCTGGGGGTTTTCAAAGCTGAAATCCATCTCCAGCGGCTGGTCCGCCGTGGCGATCATTTCTGCTGGCAGGCCCAGTTGCACGTCCTGTTCAAATTCCTTGGCCTTGAGCTGAATGTACGCCGCCTGCTGCGGATCGACCGAGCGAACGGTCAGGCGTACGCGGGTGTGCGAGCCTTTGGGCATTTCCAGGTATTGCGCGCCGATCAGGTTGTCGGCCCAGTCATCCTTGATCTGCGCTTGCAGGGGGATGATGTTGTTGCTGCCGAACTGGTAACGATGATTGAGCGGTGTGCGCAACAGGGACAAGTCGAGGGCATCGGCGCGCGCGGCGATCTGCCGGGCCGGATGGCCGCTGTAGGTGCCTTTGAAAGTGGCGCTTTCGGCGATGAAGCCGGTGCTTTGGTAGTAGCGGCAGCGGCGCGGCAGGTCGCATTCGGAGAAGATGCCCTGACCGTTGTGGTAACGCAGTTTGCCGTTGGTGAACGACATGATCTCGCGCCCGGAATCGTAGTCGCGAAACAGCGAGCGGCCGCTCAGCGCGGTCGGCACCGGCAGGTCGAAATAGTCGAGGATCGAGGTGCTCAGATCGACGTGGCCGTAGACCCCGGCATTCAGACGCGGCAGTTGCGCCTGCTCCGGTGCCAGCGTCAGGTTGAAACCCCACGAGGAGGCCAGCCGCACGCCGTCGATGCCGTGGGATTCATCCGAGGTGATCACTACCAGCGTGTCCTTGAGAACGCCCTGGCGCTCAAGTCCGGCAAGAAACTGATCCAGCGCATCGTCGAGATAACCGACGGCAGCCTGCTTGGGCGTCTCATAACGCTGCAGATAATCCTCCGGTGCGGAGTAGGGCTGATGGGTGCCGACCGTCAGCAGAGTCAACATCCACGGTTGCTTTTGCTTTTTCAGTTGGCCGACGTAATCCAGCGCACCTTCGAAAAACGCCTTGTCGTCCTTGCCCCAGGGGAATTCCAAATAGTTGCTGTTGCTGAACCATTCCAGACCATGGGTCGCATCGAAACCGATGTGCGGCATGATCTTGTCTTTGGCCATGAAGCGCAGGCCGGCGCCCTGCAAATAATGAGTGCTGAAGCCGTGCTCGCGTAGTTGCGCCGGCAGGCAGGCCTGATTGCGCTCGTTGAGCGTGAGCATTTCCACGCCTTTGGGCGTGCCGTTGTTGAGCTTGTCGTAGTCACCGCAGAGCATGGCATACAGACCGCGAATGGTCTGATGGGTGTGCAGCACGTAGTCCGGGGTGTTCATGCCGCGCTCGGCCCAGCGGCTGAGGTTGGGCATCAGGTCTTCCTGATAATGACTGCCGATCGCCTCACGGTTGGCGCGGATGTAGGCGCCGGGGATGCCTTCGAGCGCGATGATCAATACATTGCGCGCCTGGCCCGGCGCGGCGAGCAGCTTCTGGCCATTGAGGTCGACGTCGGTGAGCCCGGCCATCGCCGGTGTGGGTTCCTCAAGGTCACCGTCGAGCCATTCCTCGGCCTGGATCTGCAGGTCGGCGACTTCACTGGCAAGCAACTGATGCGGCAGGTTGTACAGGCGCCAGGCGTCGCCGTCATTCGGCCACAGGTTCTGCGCACCCCAATGTGCGGCGAATAACACGATTGGCGCGGCCCAGACAGAGCGAGGCAGAGCAGGGCGAGACAAGCCGCGACCAACAAGCTGAGTCAGCAGCCAGAAAATCAGGGCACCCAGCAAAGCCATGGCCAGGGCAGGGTGCGCAAGTCCGCCGCCAGTGGAGTTTTCGACGAATTGCGGGTCGATCAGATAGTGAATATCCGAAGGCGTCGGCAAGCGGCCGACGGCGCTGACCAATTCTGCCGTGGCGATCGCCAGCAGCGCCCAGAACATCAGCACCGGCAAGGCCAGCCACCATGCGCGGCGATGCAGCGTTACCACCAGCAAACTGCCCACGGCCAGATCCGACAAAAAGCCCAGCGGTGTCGACCAGCCCAACGCTGCACGCAGGCACACCGGCACGACCAATACCAGAACGATGAGAGAAAAAAGGCGGGCATTCGGCCGCCGCAGCCAATTGAAAAGAGCGCTCACAAAAAGGCCTGCTTGTCATCAAAGGGTCAAAAGAGTGTGGGTGATGATACCAAGGTCAGGAAGGCTGATCGGCTTTTTAAACCTGTCGTTTGCGATCATTGAAAGAGTGTGCGCACCAGCGCTCGCGCGCCTTCTGGCCGATGTGTGGCTTTTCAGCCAAGACAGTTTTTTGTTTCAGACTGTTGTAGGCCCGTCCTCTGCTCACGATATTCACGTAGCTGACTTCAAACCGCACAGTGCTATCGATATGCAATAAAGGTATTTAATATCTATTTTTTATAGCTATAAAGTCAGGCCTTTCAGCCCACCCATGCTGCGAGGTTGTCATGGCCACACCGTTCAAACGTTCTGCGCTGATTCTGTTGGCCGCAACTCTGGCAGCGGGCGCGCTGTTCAGCAGCGGCGCCCGGGCCGAGGGCAAAATCAGCATCGCCCAGCAATTCGGCATCGGTTACCTGATTCTCGACGTCGTGCGCGATCAACAACTGATCGAGAAACACGGCAAGGCCCAGGGCCTGGAGATCAAGGTCGACTGGAACAGCATTTCCGGCGCCACGGCGATGAACGAGGCGCTGCTCACCGGTGCGCTGGACGTCGTCTCGGCCGGCGTGCCGCCGATGCTCACCGTGTGGGATCGCACCAAGGGCAAGCAGAACGTCAAAGCCATCGCCGCGCTGGGCTCGATGCCCAATTACCTGCTCACCAACAACCCGAACATCAAAACCCTCAAGGACTTCAGCGACAAGGATCGCATCGCCGTGCCAGCCGCAGGCGTAGGCTTCCAGTCTCGTACCCTGCAAATTGAAACCGCCAGGGAATTCGGTAATGACCAGTTCAAGAAGTTCGACAACATTTCGGTCAGTCTGCCGCACCCGGACGCCACCGCCGCGCTGATCGCCGGTGGCTCGGAAATCAACGCGCACTTCTCCAGCCCGCCGTTCCAGTACCAGGCACTGCAAAACCCCAACGTGCATAAAGTGCTCAGTTCCTACGACATCCTCGGCGGCCCGGCGACGTTCAACGTGCTCTACACCACTGAAAAATTCCACGACGAAAACCCGAAAACCTACAAGGCGTTCTACGACGCACTGGCGGAAGCGGAGAACATCATCAAAGCCGACAAACCCGCCGCCGCCCAGGCCTACATCCGTGTAGAGCAATCGAAACTGCCGCTGGCACTGGTCGAGCAAATCGTCAAAGACCCGGAAATCGACTTCACCGTCGTACCGCAACGCACATTCATCTACGCCGAGAAATTGCAGGAACTGGGCGTGCTGAAAAACAAGGCGGGGAGCTGGAAGGATTACTTCTTTGAAGAAGCGCATGGTGGTGCGGGGAGTTGATCGAACAGGGGCAACGTGTGTTGCCCCTTTTGCCATTCAAGATTCGCCATCATCAAAAATGCTCTCAATCGGCAGCTCAAACGCCCGGGCAATCTGAAACGCCAATGGCAGGCTCGGATCGTAGCGTTCGTTTTCGATGGCGTTGATCGTCTGGCGCGACACGTTCAGGCGTTCGGCCAGATCGACCTGCGACCACTTGCGCTCGGCGCGCAATTCCTTGAGACGGTTTTTCATTGGTAGCGGTGTCGCGCAATGTGCAGGCCGACAATCCACATCAGCCCCATTACCGGCCACACACACGTCCACGGGATATGCGGGGCGCCGACGTTCTCCAGAAAACCGTAGCTGAAGGTCACCAATGCCGAGGCGGCAAAGGCGAACCCCAAGGCTTCGAACTGGATGCGCAGATGCATTTCGTCCATGCGTCGCATGTTCCGCACGATGGCCCAGCACATCAGGGCCGCCGGAATGATCGGCGTCAGTGCGACGGCCGAGCGCAGCAGGAGGTGCGCATCCATCAGGTATTGCGAGGCAATCAATGATGCGGTCAGCACCAGCATGTAGAGGAATAATGCTGCGCCCAATTCGAGGTGGTACCGGTTCATTCTTCACTTCCTATGTAAAAGACCCTTTACATGGTTGCTGATGTTGATTCAGATGTAAAGCACGCTTTCCATCAGGCTGGTTACTCCGAACACGCTCGAGCCGGATAACTTGCAGCCGGGTTCACGCTTCTGGACAGCGTAGTAGCCACTCAGTAGCATTTGCCTCCAACGGATTTTCCCTTCGCACGTCGTCCGGCGTGGAACGCTCAAGGAATCGACATGCGCGACACTCCCGCTGACTCACAACGAACGGTCGTGACCCTGGTCAACGGCGAGATTCGCTGTGACACCCAGATCAGTTTCAGCTCCGTCTCGCTCGTCGATGGCGAAATTCGCGTGCATCGTGCTGAAGGCAATCAGATCGAGGTGCCTGTGCCCGGGGCGGACTTCGCGCTGCGCTTTGATCTGCAGGGGATGCACAAAGTACCGGAGGCGCCACAGACGCCGGTCGAACCGGTGCCTGCCGACGACAGTTTGAAGTTGTTCAACTCGAAAACCGTGTGGGTCACACTGGCGCTGTGGTTCTTCGTGAGTTCGGTGTTCGGTTGGTTGGGGATCGTGGTAGCAGTCGGATATTTCGCTTACCACTGGCGTCAGGTAACGAAGCGCAAGGAACAGTTGGCCAAGGGGACCGTCGTTGAACCCATGACCCGTTCCAGCGCAGGGATGTCACCGGAAAGCGTGCGCAACGCATTGGCCCGCAAGCGTTAATTCTGCACACATCAAAAAAACGGGGCGGCCTGATCATCGATCAAGCCGCCCCGTTTTTCTGTCAGGCGAACAGTCTTTCAGTCAGCGATCAATGCATCTTGCTGTGATCGTGGCCGCCCATGTTGGTCAGCGCGCGAATCGGTGCTTTGACTTCGATGGTTTCTTTCTCGCCCTTGGCGTTTTCCACGGTCAGGGTCAGCGGCACGTTTTCGCCTTCCTTCAACTGACCGGTCAGGCCCATCAGCATGACGTGGTAGCCGTTCGGGTCGAAGCTCACGGCTTTGCCGGCAGGCAACTCAACCGACTTCACCGGGCCCATTGTCATCACATCGTTCTTCATGCTCATTTCATGAATCTGAACGTCCTTGGCGACTGGCGAGGCAACGCTGAGCAGCTTGCTGTCGCTGTCGGCAGTGACGGTCATGAACGCGCCGCTGGCGGACTGGGTCGGCACGGTGGCACGGACCCAGGCGTCGTCGACTTTGGTCTGCGCCGACGCCTGGAAGGCCAGGCCGAGCAGGGACAGTGCACATACGGTGCGTTTGAGGTGATTCAGAACGGGATGCATCAGCAGACCTCCATAACAGTAAGCAAATCTTCCGTGCACTCTTGGGCTGTCAGCGAAGTGGACAGGCCCAGGCGCAACTCACCACGCGAGTCGTAGACGTAGCTGGTGGACGTATGGGAGATGGTATAGGTGTCGCCGGCCGGGACTTTCTCGTAGAACACGTCGAATTCCTTTGCGGTGGCCTTGGTTTCCTCAAGCGTGCCGTACAGCGCGACGAAGCTCGGGTCGAAGGCTTTGACGTAGGCGTCGAGGATCTGCGGCGTGTCGCGCTCAGGGTCGAGGGTGATGAACACCACTTGCAAACGGTCGCCGTCGCGGCCCATCAGTTTTTTTATCTGTGCGGCGCGGGCCAGGGTGGTGGGGCAAACGGCCGGGCACTGGGTGAAACCGAAAAAGATCATCGGCATCATCCCGCGAAAGCTCGACAGAGACATGGTTTCGCCTTCGGGATTCTTCAGCTTGAAGGTGCGTCCGAGGATCTTGTCGCTCAGATCCTTGCCGTACTTGTACGACAGTTGGCCACGGGTATCGCAACCGGCGAGCAGGCCGAGCCCGAGCACGCCCATTCCCGCAAGTACCTTGCGGCGAGTCAACAAAGCCGTCATCTAATACCGCCTTTTGCAGCCCGCCAGTCGGCAGGACTGGCGAGGGGTTAACCGTAAAAGCGCCGCATGATAGCAAACTGAGGCTGATCGCCGGCTGCCGATCGCCGCGCGGTGCGGGATCGGACGACAAAAGGTGTAAGAAGAAATGACGAATAAGCCATGCGTTCGCCGCGACCAAACTCGATTTAAATAGTATGACGATTGGAGACGGGTGCAGAAACACGTACTCTTGCCGCTGCGCTGCAAAGACCAAAACAACAACAGGAGTCTGTAATGCAACCGATTCGTCTCGGCCTGGTGGGCTACGGCAAGATCGCCCAGGATCAACACGTTCCCGCCATCCTCGCCAACCCGGCGTTCCAGTTGGTGGCGGTCGCTACCCAAGGCAAACCTTGCGCCGGGGTGGAGAACTTCCAGTCGCTGGGCGAACTGCTCGAGAACGGCCCGAGCGTCGATGCGATTGCTTTCTGCACGCCGCCACAAGGGCGCTTCGCGCTGGTGCAACAGGCATTGGCGGCCGGCAAGCACGTGCTGGTGGAAAAGCCTCCCTGTGCGACATTGGGCGAAGCCATGGCCCTGGTCGATCAAGTCGCCGTACAAGGCGTCAGCGCTTTGTTCGCCTGGCACTCGCGCTACGCACCGGGCATCGCCGCCGCCCGCGACTGGCTTGCCGGCCGCACCCTGCAAAGCGTGCAGATCGACTGGAAGGAGGACGTGCGCAAGTGGCATCCGGGTCAGGCATGGATCTGGCAGCCGGGCGGTCTCGGCGTCTTCGACCCGGGCATCAACGCCTTGTCGATCGTCACCCACCTGCTGGCGCTGCCGCTGTTTGTCGAAGCCGCCGAACTGCGCGTGCCGAGCAACTGCCAGTCGCCGATTGCCGCCTCGATCAAAATGTCTGATGCGCATCAGCTCGACGTACGCGCCGAGTTCGATTTCGACCATGGCCGTGACGAACTGTGGAGCATCGAAATCCGTTGCACCGAGGGCGTTCTGCGCCTGGACAATGGCGGCGCGGTGCTGAGCATCGACGGCGTGCGCCAAAGCGTCTCGGAGGAGGGCGAGTACGCAGCGGTCTACCGCCACTTCCAGCAATTGATAAGCGACAAGGCCAGCGACGTGGATCTGCAACCGTTGCGCCTGGTGGCGGACAGTTTCTTTGTCGGTAGTCGGGCGTTGGTTGAGCCGTTCTACGATTGAGTGAATTTCAGCTTGAGTCGTCAGGGCGCGTAAGCAGGTCTGCGTCGCGCAGGCCGCCAGACAAATAAAGCCTGCTTTTAACAGCAGGCTTCGTGGTCACTTTATTGGCTGCGTTCTGTAGGTTTCATACAGTTGCTGAATGTCGGGATTGTCCAGATTCGCATAGACGATTCCTTCCTTGTCCAAACCGTCCAACCCTTTGATACCGCCAATCACTTCGGGCCATTCCTCACGGCTTGAGATGTCTACGACGTTGGGCTTCAGATAGTCGTCCAGGTAGCCTCTGGAAGGATCGCGGATCTCGTCGCTGAGCGCCCGTAAATACGCATCTTTGTTGGTCTTCGACCAATCGATGGCGAACTTGGCTCGATAGCACAGTTCCATGTGAACGAGCAGGATGGTCCGCCCATTACCATCCAGAAACGGATGAGCGAAAGCCAATTGGCCCATCACCTCGCCGGGGCGCTCGCGGAAGCGTTTTTTGTTTGTAGCGAGCTCCAGCGCATATTCGACGGATCTTTTGATCAGCTCAGGTCGCTCGAAAGGTGTGTGATGCGGATCTTCTTTTGATCCTTTGAAAACCGCGAGGTGGGGAACAAGCTCATTCCTGTCTTTGCCTGACCATGGGTAGAAACCGGCAAACAGGATTTCATGAGTTTTGAGTATCGCTTGATAGTCGATGGATCTCTTTTTTGCCAGATGAGCAAGGGCGTCTTCGATACTGGCTTCGAAAGAGAGATGTTCCGATTCCTTTACTTCAACCGGGTCTTTCAGCTTGAGCGAGTTGCGAAGGTAGCCTTCAGTTTCGAAATCGCCGAAGGGGTCGAATGTCATGCGCTGAGCTGCTTTTTCGAACGCCTTTTTTCCTGAAGGTAACGTCCTTGCAAGGCCATGATTTCTGCCTTGTTCAACACACCCTTTCGCTTCAGATTAACCAGCAACTGCTCAACATTATCCAGCTCGACGGCATCACCAGCCAGTTGCGTTATCGTTGCCGCCATGCGGCTCAGGCCGTCACGCTCGGCGCCAATGCGGTGTTTTTCTGCAAGCTTGCATACTTCGCTCGCGACGCTGTCAGTGGCTGATTCGCTCATTGTTAACCCCTCGTTTTCTCTGTCGGAGCATAGCATGGCGCCGTTCCGCCGGATTAGCCGCCTAGCATTTCGACTCGTGGCATTGTCCTCTTTGAGTTGACGGTGAAACGCTTTTCAGCCGATTTATCCCTTTGCTGTGCGTCAGTAATCTGTACCCAACTTGAACGCAACAACAAAACTTCAAACTTGAAAAGGGACGCACACCATGACCACTCCAACCTACAACCGCCTGAACAAAGACGACGCTATCGTGCTGCTGGTTGACCACCAGACCGGTCTGATCTCGCTGGTGCAGGACTTCTCGCCGAACGAGTTCAAGAACAACGTGCTGGCGCTGGCGGATCTGGCCAAGTTCTTCGACCTGCCAACCATCCTCACCACCAGCTTCGAACAAGGCCCGAACGGCCCGCTGGTACCGGAGCTGAAAGAGATGTTCCCGGACGCGCCGTACATCGCTCGCCCAGGTCAAATCAACGCCTGGGACAACGAAGACTTCGTCAAGGCAATCAAAGCCACCGGGCGCAAGCAGATCATCATTGCCGGTGTCGTAACGGATGTCTGTGTAGCGTTCCCGACCCTGTCGGCACTGGCGGAAGGTTTTGATGTGTTCGTGGTGACTGATGCGTCCGGCACTTTCAACACCACTGTTCAGCAAGCCGCGTGGAGCCGCATGACTCAGGCTGGCGCGCAGATGATGAACTGGTTCTCTGTAGCATGTGAGCTGCACCGCGACTGGCGCAACGACATTGAAGGCCTGGGCAATCTGTTGTCGCAGCGCATTCCCAACTACCGCAACCTGATGAACAGCTACTCGGCGCTGACGCAGCAGAAGTAAGCCTTCAATCCAAAGCGAAAGCCTGCCTCGATAGCAGGCTTTTGCGTTCTCTACAGAACGCCGTTCGTCCATTGCCGGGCACTTGTCACGCAAGGGCATTTCACACGTTCAGGTACCTATCGCTGAATAACATCGGAGACCGACATGGGCATTGATGAAAACGCACCGGGCAACCAGTCGCAACAAGCCGTGACGCGCCCCACCGACAACGAGACCGGGCACGATCCCAAGCGCGAAAACCCCGAGGTGCCTTTGCCGCCGGACGATGAGGCGCCTGTAGAAGAAGACATGTCGGATGTGGAAGCGGCCAATTCGGTTTCGACGGAGCATCCGCCGTCACGCTGATCGTGTGGTTTCAAGGGGAATGCTCCCTGTGATGGTCAACCCGGACAGTTCCCTCTCCTCGGGGAGAGGGTTAGGGTGAGGGGCTTTCTCTGGCACCCTGATGCAGTTCAGTCACCGACATCGTGAAAACCAGTTTCGAGCGCCCATGGTTGGCATATCCATGCGCCACATCCGTCCGCGCTACCGCCGAACACCCAGGCCCGACAATCAGCTCGGCATCGCCAACTTTCAGATGCAACGTGCCTTTCTCAACATGAAACAACTCGGTGGTGCCATTCGGATGTCCCGCCGAAGAAAACGACTCGCCGGGAAACAACTC
This sequence comes from Pseudomonas sp. Marseille-Q5117, assembly GCF_946901175.1. Classification (NCBI taxonomy): domain Bacteria; kingdom Pseudomonadati; phylum Pseudomonadota; class Gammaproteobacteria; order Pseudomonadales; family Pseudomonadaceae; genus Pseudomonas; species Pseudomonas sp. Marseille-Q5117. Next base: position 146,512 of record NZ_CAMPPP010000011.1, read on the forward strand.
CCAGCGCCACAACTCCAGCATATTCGGGCCGCTGGTGCCGGCCAGCAGTCGTGCCGATCCGCCCAGTTCACCGGTCCATAGCGTGGGGATGTCCTCACTGTCGATCAGATGCGCCGCCGGGGTGGCGGCGACGTTGACGAAGTCTGCGACGGACAAGCCCAGCGCCGCGGCGATTTTGCACAATGTCGCGATGCTCGGGTTGGCCGAGCCTTTCTCGATCTCGACCACCATGCCTTTACTTACGCCGGAGCGCCGGGACAATTCGTCCAGCGTGATGCCCTGTTGTTTGCGCGCCTGTTTGAGCGTGCGGGTAACCGCTGCGCTGACGGTCTCGACGTCGGCACCGGCCTCGGTCGGTATATTGACTTTCTTGGTCATTGATCGCTAGCATCGTTTGAAATTCGGGTATGAGGGGGATTCTGGGATGCTGTCTGTCGTGCCGTCAATCGATCCGGCTGTTGCGCAACTGGCGCCGGGCTTCAGAGCGCTGAGTATTGTCGTCCAAGCGGCGCCGATTACTAAGGCATGCGTGGCCGGTGAAGCACTGGCCAAAGCCTGCCAGATCGTCGCCAACGGTGGTCCGGCATGGGCGCCCGCGCACTTGCAGGCCTGGGCGGACGTGTTTCGCCAGTTCGGCGCCAAGCCGCAGCGCACGCCGTGCTCGGCCGAGGCTCTGCGCAAACGGGTGTTGCGCGACGGCGAGTTGCCGAGCATCGATCCGGTGGTTGATCTTTACAACGCCATCAGTGTGGAATACGCGATTCCCGTGGGGGGCGAGAATGCCGAGGCCTACGTCGGCTCACCGCGTCTGGTCGTCGCCGATGGCAGCGAACCGTTCGACACGATAAAAGAAGGCCAGCCCGCGCATGAATTCCCGGACGCCGGCGAAGTGGTCTGGCGCGATGACCAAGGCGTGACCTGCCGGCGCTGGAACTGGCGCCAAGGCGTGCGAACCCGCCTCGATGCGCAGGCGCAGCACATGTGGTTCATCCTCGAAAGCCTGCCGGCCATGCCGCTGGAAGCGCTGACCGAGGCCGGCGACAAGCTCATCGAAGGCCTGCAGCAAATGATGCCCGGCGCCGAGATCGAAAGCATGTTGATCGGGCCGGGGGCGCGTTAGGTTGGATATGAGCGCCAGCCCGTTTCGTCAGCGGCACCGCGATTCCCTGTGGGAGCGAGCCTGCTCGCGAAGGCGGCGGCACATTCAACATCATGTTCGCCTGACTCACCGCTTTCGCGAGCAGGCTCGCTCCCACAATGTTCCGTGTTGACCATTGATTTGGTGGCGCCACAGATCCTCAGTGGGAGCGGGCTTGCCCGCGAATGCGGCGGCACATCCAACATCATATTCGCCTGACCCAGCGCTTTCGCGAGCAAGCTCGCTCCCACAATGTTCCGTGTTGACCACTGATTTGGTGGTGCCACAAAACCCCTGTGTGAGCGAGCCTGCTCGCGAAGGCGGCGGTACATTCAACATCCTATTCGCCTGACCCAGCGCTTTCGCGAGCAGGCTCGCTCCCACAATGTTCCGTGTTAACCAATGATTTGGTGGTGCCACACCCCCCTGGGGGAGCGAGCCTGCTCGCGAAGACGGCGGCACATTCAACATCTTTGCCGACTGATCCACCGCTTTCGCGAGCAGGCTCACTCCCACAGTGTTCCGTGTTGACCATTGATTTGGTGGCGCCACAAAAAGCCTGTGGGAGCGGGCTTGCCCGCGAATGCGGCGGCACATCCAACATCTTTGCCGACTGATCCACCGCTTTCGCGAGCAGGCTCACTCCCACAATGTTCCGTGTTGACCATTGATTTGGTGGCGCCACAAAAAGCCTGTGGGAGCGGGCTTGCCCGCGAATGCGGCGGCACATCCAACATCTTTGCCGACTGATCCACCGCTTTCGCGAGCAGGCTCACTCCCACAATGTTCCGTGTTGACCATTGATTTGGTGGCGCCACAGATCCTCAGTGGGAGCGGGCTTGCTCGCGAAGGCGGCGGCACATTCAACATCATGTTCGCCTGACTCACCGCTTTCGCGAGCAGGCTCGCTCCCACAATGTTCCGTGTTAACCAATGATTTGGTGGTGCCACAACCACCCTGTGGGAGCGGGCTTGCCCGCGAATGCGGCAGCACATTCAGCATCTTGCCGGCTGATCCAGCGCTTTCGCGAGCAGGCTCGCTGCCACAGATTGACTTCTGGTCTCAGTAAGGGCTCGCCGTCGGGCGGACGATTAGTTCGCTGACGTCCACGTCCGCCGGTTGTTCAACGGCGTAGGCAATCGCGCGGGCGATGGCTTCGGCGGGGATGGCGATCTTGCGGAATGACTTCATCTCTTCGCGGCCGCCTTCATCGGAAATGCTCTCGGCCAGTTCCGATTCAGTCACGCCCGGTGCGATGACGGTGACGCGGATATCGCCGCCCACCTCCTGACGCAAGCCTTCGGAAATCGCCCGTACGGCGTATTTGGTCGCGCAGTACACCGCCGCAGTAGGGCTGACTGCGTAGGCGCCGATTGAGGCGATGTTGATGATCTGCCCGGCGCGCTGGCGCTGCATCAACGGCAGACTGGCGGCGATGCCGTGGAGTACGCCACGGATGTTGACGTCGATCATGCGGTTCCACTCATCGACCTTCAGCGCGTCCAGCCGCGACAACGGCATGACCCCGGCGTTATTGACCAGCACATCGACGCGGCCGTAGTGCTCCACGGCAAAATCGACGAAGCGCTGCACATCCTGCTGATCGGTGACGTCCAGTGCGCGGAACTGCGCGTGGCCACCGGCGCCGTTGATCTCTTCGGTAATCACGGCCAGACGCTCGGTGCGCCGTGCGCCCAACACCACTTTGGCGCCACGTTCGGCGAGCAGGCGTGCGGTGGCTTCGCCGATGCCGCTGCTGGCGCCGGTAATCACGATCACTTTGTCTTGAATGTTCAGCATGATGTCGTCCTCTTCTGGGTACCCGTGAGTGGGCTTGGAAGAAGATTAAGTGCGGCGGCTCATGGGCTATTAATCGATTCCTCCACGGGATTTGCCCAATTCTGCTGCATCGCTTTTCGACAGGTTTTCAGGCCCCGCGTGGCGCATCGCGGTAGTCACTAGGCGTGACGCCAACTTCGCGGCGGAACACTTGGGAAAAATGGCTGGGGCTGGAGTAGCCAACCTCCAGGCCGATGTCGATCACGCTGTGGGCGGTTTCCAGTAACAGATGACGCGCGCGGCTCATGCGCAGGCGGATGAAGTATTGCGAGGGCGACAAACCGGTGGCTCGCTTGAAGGTGCGGCTGAAGTGGTAGTCGCTCAGCCCGGCGATGGCGGCCAGATGACTGAGGCTGAAATCCTCCACCAGATGCGCATTCATGGCTTCGATCACCCGGCGCAGTTTGTAGGCGGGCAGAGCGTTGTCGCGGCGCGGGTTGCTGTCGGGGTCGAGATAATGACGCAGCAAATGGATCGCCAACGCCTGAGCCAGGCTGTGCACCAGCAGTGCACTGGGCTGGCGCTGTTGTGTGAGTTCGATGCGCAGTTGCTCAAGGATGAAGCTGACCTGCTCGTCACGCGCACCGGACACATCGACAAACGTCACTGCACCGGCCTGTTCGCCGAATGCTTCGCGCGCCGCTTGTTCGATCAGGCCCAGGCCGAGGTAGAGGTGCATGACTTCGAAGACCTCGCAACCTTTGGTCTGCCAGCGCATTTCATAAGGTTCGGGGGTGTTGGTCAGGAAGAAGTCGCCCGCCGTGACCTGGCTCGCCTGCCATTCTCCACCCAACGAACGTTCCTCGACCCGGGCAGTGCCGGCCAGTACCAGCACCAGCAGCGGTTCGGCCACGCATGGCACGCGGATCGGCTCAAGCAGAGTTTGATGGCGGAACAGCTGCACCACTGCATCCTTGATCTGCGGCCGCGGTGTGGTCGTTTCTGCAACACCAGGTAAATGCTCGGGCATGGCTTCGGCGGCGATGCGCGCGGGCTGGCTGATTGTCGGTTTAGCGGGGCTGGCAGAGGGCACAGGACGCTCCATCAAAAGCTTTGGCTGTGAATGATTTTGCAGGTTAGGGCGGGCGGGCAGGAAATTCCAGCGCAAAACTCCGACAGTCCCGGCAATCGCCCGAAAGCCCGGTGGGGGACAGTGCGCGACAGTGAAGGCGTGTTTACGACCGCGCCATCAGGCGCAACACCGATTCGCTATCGAGGAGTTAAAACCATGACTGATTTCAACCACACCCTGCCACAAGAAGTCGCCGGTAAAGTTGCACTGGTCACTGGCGCGGCCAGTGGCATCGGCAAGGCGATTGCGCTGATGCTGCACGCTCGCGGCGCCAAGGTGATTGCCGAAGACCTCAACCCGGCTGTCGAAGCACTGGCTCGTCCCGATCTGGTGCCGCTGGTGGCGGACATCACCGAGGACGGCGCCGCCGAACGCGCAGTCGGCCTTGCCGTCGAGCAGTTCGGGCGCCTGGATATTCTGGTCAACAATGCCGGGATCATCATCAACAAAGCCGTGATCGACATGAGCCGCGACGACTGGGAAAAGATCCAGGCAGTCAATGCCACGGCCGCCTTCCTGCACTGCCGCGAAGCGGTCAAGGCGATGATCCCGAACAAGTCCGGTGCGATCGTCAATATCGCTTCCTATGCGTCGTACTTTGCCTTTCCGACCATTGCCGCCTACACCGCTTCCAAAGGTGCGCTGGCACAATTGACCCGCACGCTGGCCCTGGAAGTCATCGAGCACGGCATTCGCGTCAATGCCATCGGCGTCGGCGATGTGGTGACTAACATCCTCAATGACGTGGTCGAGGACGGCCCGGGCTTCCTCGCGCAGCACGGCGAAGCGGCGCCAATCGGTCGGGCGGCGCAGCCGGAGGAAATTGCCGAGATCGTCACCTTCCTCGCCTCCGACCGCGCCAGTTTCATGGTCGGCTCGGTGGTCATGGCCGATGGCGGCATGACGGTAACGGCGGGTTGATAGTCGGGTGAGAAGCCAAGGGCGCGTGTGATAACGCGCCCATGGCTTTGCCAGTAAGACGAGCACGCAGAATCAGGCAAATCTGCAGCATCTTTGATCTAGTCGCCGCTGGATAAAACTGGCTAATCTTCCTCCGCAGTTGACCCACCTTCGTCTGCTTTCGAGGCCCCTTGCATGGATAACCACGACGCTTCCATCCTCCACGACACGGCGGTGTATCGCGCCGAACTGGTGCGCTTGCTGACTCAACGCTTCGATGCGCCAGGCACCTACGAAACGGCGATTGCGCCGCTGCACGTGATCCGTCTCGATGGCCCGACCGAGCTGATTCACGTTGTGCACCGGCCAGCGCTGTGCCTGATCGTGCAGGGGCGCAAGGAAGTCGGGCTGGGTGACGAACGCTTCCTCTACGACCCGCTGAATTATCTGGTGGTGTCGGTGACATTGCCGGTGTCGGGACGGGTGATCGAAGCCTCGCCCGAGGCGCCGTATTTTTGCGTACGGCTGGATTTCGATCCGGCGCAACTGACGCAACTGATAGCCGAATCGCCGCTGACCGGCATGCCACAGGACGCCGGGCGCGGCATGTTTCTCGACAAGATCGACGTGACATTGCTCGATACCATGCTGCGTCTGGTGCGCCTGCTGGATAATCCACGCGACATCGGCATGCTCGCGCCGATGGCTTTGCGCGAGCTGTATTACCGCCTGCTGCGCGGCCAGCACGGGCATCTGCTGTATGAAATCGCCGTCAACGATTCGCAGACCCACCGGGTCACGCGGGCCATCGACTGGCTGAACAAGAATTTCACTGAGCCGCTGCGTATCGACGCGCTGGCGCAGGTGGCCAACCTCAGCAATTCAGCGCTGCATCACCGCTTCAAAGCCGTCACCGCCATGAGCCCGCTGCAATATCAAAAACAGCTGCGCCTGCAAGAGGCGCGGCGGCTGATCATCAATGAAGGGCTGGACGTGTCCAGCGCCTGTTACCGCGTAGGCTACGAAAGCGCTTCGCAGTTCAGCCGCGAATACAACCGCCAGTTCGGCTGCCCGCCGTCCAAGGAACTTAGCCGCCTGCGTCAGACCGGTTGATTACCGCGCGGGTCTCGCCCATTGCTCACGAAACCCCAGCAGAAAATCCACAAATGCCCGCACCCGTTGCGGCACATAGCGGCCGTGCGGGTAGAGCAGGGTGTAGGGGCGCGAACGTCCGGCGTACGGTTGCAGCACTTCAATCAGGCGACCATCGGCGAGTTCTTGCTCGACGATGAAACGGTAAGTCTGAAACAGCCCGGCGCCGTGCCTGGCCAGCGTCACACCGCCGAGCACATCGTCGGAACAGGAATAGCCACCGTCGGAAATCACTTCCAGGTCTCGGCCGTTTTCCTGAAACAGCCAGGAAATCCGCCGCCCGCTGCTGGGCAATTCGAATTGGATGCACTCATGCGCGATGAGATCGTCGAGGGTCTGCGGCGTGCCGGCTCTATGCAGATATTCGGGGGCGGCGACCACCACCAGGGCGGCGTCTTCCAGCAAGCGCGCGATCAGGGTCGAGTCCGGTTGCGCGCGCACGCGTATCGCCAGGTCGTAGCCCTCTTCAACGAAGTCGATATTGCGATTGCCCAAGTGCACGTCGACCGTGACCTCGGGGTGCAACGCGCGAAATTTCGGTAGCAGCGGCAGGATGCGGTGATGCCCGTAGGTGGTTGGCAGGCTGATGCGCAGTCGACCCGATGGCGAAGTCTGCGCGCCCATGACTTCCTGCTGCGCTTCGACCAGCTGCGTCAGCGCCTGGCTGCATTGTTCGAAGAAGCTGCGGCCAGCGTCGGTGAGGCGAATGCTGCGCGTGGTGCGGGCAAACAGTCGCGAACCCAGGCGTTGCTCCAGACGCAGAATCGACCGGCTCACCGCGGCCGGCGTGACCCCGGCGAGTTGCGCGGCGGCGGTGAAGCTGCCGGCTTCGGCGGCCAGGCAGAACAGTTCGATACTGCCTAACTGCAAATCTTCAAAATGGCGTTTCATTGTGGCTCGCACCGAGGATCGACGGACGTTCATCCTCTGTGTACCACAACCAACGACGCCGCCGGTATCCACCGGCGGCGTTGCAAGGTTTCGATCAATGACCGGCGCTCTGGCCACCGTCGACATGCAGGATCTCGCCAGTGACGAAATTTGCCCCGTCGAGGTAGAGGATCGCTTGCACGATGTCGTCGATTTCTCCCATGTGGCCGACCGGATGCAGGCTGCCCAATGCCTGATGGGTTTCCTCGGCGTGCATCGGCGTCTTGATGATGCCCGGCGACACGGCGTTGACCCGAATCCCGCGCTTGGCGTACTCGATGGCCAGGGATTTGGTCGCGGCGTTGATGCCGCCCTTGGTCAGCGACGCCAATACCGAAGGCACGCCATCGATTGCATGATCGACCAGGCTGGTGGTCACGCTGACGACGTGGCCGCTGCCGTGTTTTTCCATCTCGGCGATGGCCAGTTGCGAGATGTAGAAGAAGCCGCTCATGTTGGTCGCCACGACCTGGGCATAGTCCGCCTGGCTGTAAGCGGTGAACGGCTTGGCCAGAAAGATCCCGGCATTGTTGACCAGCGTATCGACGCGACCGAAGCGGGCGACAGCGGCGCGAATCACGCGCTCGGCGGTTTGCGGATCGGCAATGTCGCCGGCGACGGTCAGGACATCCGGGTCGCTCGACTCTTTGATCGAGCGCGAGGTAGCGACCACTTGATGGCCAAGGGCGCGAAAGCCTTCGACCAGACCTGCACCAATGCCTTGCGAGGCGCCGGTGATGACAACTACTTTTTTCGATGTGCTCATGATGATTTCCTCTGTCGCTGGCCCGTCGGGATGGCGGGTGGCTGTTGGAGGAGACTTTAGGAAGTTGCGCGGAGTTGATAAATGGGGGCTGAGGTACATCATTTGTACTGCGGTGTATCTAATCAGAGCGAGCCTCGAATGATTGTCCCGTTTGAGTGGACGGTGAAACGCTTTTCAGCCGATTTATCCCTTTGCTGTGCGTCAGTAATCTGTACCCAACTTGAACGCAACAACAAAACTCCAAACTTGAAAAGGGACGCACACCATGACCACTCCAACCTACAACCGCCTGAACAAAGACGACGCTATCGTGCTGCTGGTTGACCACCAGACCGGTCTGATCTCGCTGGTGCAGGACTTCTCGCCGAACGAGTTCAAGAACAACGTGCTGGCGCTGGCGGATCTGGCCAAGTTCTTCGACCTGCCAACCATCCTCACCACCAGCTTCGAACAAGGCCCGAACGGCCCGCTGGTACCGGAGCTGAAAGAGATGTTCCCGGACGCGCCGTACATCGCTCGTCCAGGCCAGATCAACGCTTGGGACAACGAGGACTTCGTCAAGGCGATCAAGGCCACCGGGCGCAAGCAGATCATCATTGCCGGTGTGGTCACGGATGTGTGTGTAGCGTTCCCGACCCTGTCGGCGCTGGCGGAAGGTTTTGATGTGTTCGTGGTCACCGATGCGTCCGGCACTTTCAACACGACCGTGCAGCAAGCCGCATGGAGCCGCATGACTCAGGCTGGCGCGCAGATGATGAACTGGTTCTCGGTGGCCTGCGAACTGCACCGCGACTGGCGCAACGACATTGAAGGCCTGGGCAATCTGTTGTCGCAGCGCATTCCTAACTACCGCAACCTGATGAACAGCTACTCGGCGCTGACGCAGCAGAAGTAAGTTCACCACCCACGAAAAAGCCTGCTTTTAACAGCAGGCTTTTTGTTTTTCCGACGGCTGCGGCCAACTTGGTTGCTGTGTAGCTTGACCCACCGCTTTCGCGAGCAGGCTCGCTCCCACAGTTGACCGTGTTCCCTCAGGAGAAATGCAATTTCCTGTGGGAGCGAGCCTGCTCGCGAAGACGGCGGCACAGTCACCCGAGCAATTCACTGATCCACTGCATCTCTTGCTTCAGCGCAAGAATTTTATCCTCCGGCAACGCCTGTTGCGCTCGCGTAAACTGCCCCAACGTCTTCTGCCGCTGACTCAGCCTGCGTTGCCATTTGTGCAGAAATGCCGGGCAGCGTGCCTGCAGATGCAGCGGTCCGAAAAACAGTTCCCTGGCATCGTAAGTCACCGGATCAGAGGCCCGCTCGGCAACGATAATTTCGTAGTCGAAGCGGTTCTCGTGCAGCACTTCTTCGCAAACGATGCGGTAGCCGTCATCCATCAACCACTGGCGCAGCGCTTGCTCGCCGCCGTTGGGTTGCAGGATCAAGCGTTCGTGGCCACTGAGATGGGCCTTGCCACTGTCGAAAATATCGCGAATGGTTTCGCCGCCCATGCCGCACAGGGTGATGGCGCTGATGCCGTCGTCAGGCCTGATCGCCGCCAGGCCATCGGCCAGACGCACGCTGATCTGCCCCTGCAGATCGTTGTCATTGACGGTGCGTTGCGCCGCGTGAAATGCCGTGCGCGCGACCTCGCCAGCCACCGCCGCTGTAATCAGGCCTCGGCGCATCAGGGCAACCGGCAAATAGGCGTGATCCGAGCCGATATCCGCCAGCCGCGCGCCGACCGGCACGTGGGCAGCGACGCGCTCCAGGCGCATGGACAATGTCTGTTGGTTCAACGGCGACCCCTATTCACCCAACGGTGGAAAAAGGGGTGCGACTGTGGCGAGCAACGTGGGCGCTGTCAAATCGCGCCGATAGAGTCCCCGAGCCATCGGCAGCATGTCGCTGCCGATGGACGTTGGCGCTTAGCCGGCGAGCGTTGCGTTGTCGATGACGAAGCGGTATTTCACGTCGCCCTTGAGCATGCGCTCGTAGGACTCGTTGATCTGGTCGGCGCGGATCAACTCGATGTCGGAAACGATGCCGTTCTCGGCGCAGAAATCCAGCATTTCCTGAGTCTCGGGAATGCCGCCGATCATTGAACCGGCAATGGTGCGCCGCTTGGTGATCAGGTTGAACACGTTCGGCGACGGATGCGGCGAGGCAGGCGCACCGACCAGGGTCAACGCGCCATCACGCTTGAGCAGCACGAGGAAGGCGTCGAGATCGTGCGGCGCTGCGACGGTATTGAGGATGAAGTCGAAACTCTTGGTGTGTGCCGCCATTTCTTCGGCATTGCGCGACACCACCACTTCGTCCGCGCCCAGTGCCTTGGCCGCTTCACGCTTGGATTCGGAAGTGGTGAATGCGACGACATGGGCGCCCATGGCGTGGGCCAGTTTGATGCCCATGTGACCCAAGCCACCGATGCCGACCACGCCGACTTTCTTGCCGGGGCCGGCGTTCCATTGGCGCAGCGGCGAATAAGTGGTGATGCCGGCGCAGAGCAGCGGCGCGACGGCGGCCAGTTGCGCCTCGGGATGACGGATGCGCAACACATAGCGCTCGTGCACGACGATGTTTTGCGAATAGCCGCCGAGGGTCCAGCCCGGTGCGTCCGGGGTCGGGAAATTGTAGGTGCCGATCATGCCGTCGCAGTAATTTTCCAGACCGGATTCGCAGTCATCGCAGTGCTGGCAGCTGTCGACGATGCAGCCGACACCGACCAGATCGCCGACCTTGTAGTTTTTGACGTGATCGCCAACCGCCGAGACGCGGCCGACGATTTCATGGCCGGGCACGCAAGGGAATTGCGTACCAGCCCATTCGGCTCGCACCTGATGCAGGTCGGAATGGCAGATGCCGCAGAAGGCGATATCGATCTGCACGTCGTGCGCCGCCGGGGCACGGCGGTTGATCTGCATGGGCTCAAGAGGTTTGTCGCCAGCGTGGGCGCCGTAGGCTTGTACGAGCATGTGAGCATCCTCCATGGGGTTGTCGGACGCCCATTGTTGCGCCTGGGTCGGAGCGCGAGGTAGTGCATTTCTGTGAAATGCTTGCCTGATTCTGCTGTTGATTGCGCAACCGAAAGGCAGCCGTATGGCTGCCGTTTCAGGCTCAACGCGGATTGGGCTGGTCGTCCATCTCGGCGTTATCGGTTTCCTGACGTACCCGCTCCGGATCCAGACCGGTGTCGTCATCATCCAGCGGGATTTCGCCTTCGTTGTCGGGTAGCTCGTCGATGCCGCGTTCCTTCATCGGATCGACCTCGGTACGCCCCGGACTCAGCGGGTCGGGCGTGGTTGGGAGCGGATCGTCACCTTGCTTGCCTTGATCGTTGTTCATCTGACACCTCGCAATGGCCGTTTTCTACGGCTTGTGCAGGTTGGAGGTGCGGGCGATTTTCGCCGTTCGATTTTTTTGCCTGCCTTCGGTCGCCTCGTAAAAAAGCGGAATTTCTCCGACGCGCGCGGCTCCATAAACCAACAGCCAGAGGCGAGGAGGCAATGATGAGCAGTTCATTCAAAGTCGGCGATGCGGTGCGCTGGAAATCCGAGGCCGGCGAGATTCACGGCAAAGTGGTCAAGGTGCACACCCGCGATACCGAATTCATGGGCCGCCACCGGCCGGCCTCGAAAGATGCGCCGCAATACGAGATCAAGAGCGACAAGACCGGCCACCTGGCCATGCATCACGGCGACGCGCTGAAGCACGCTTAGAAACGCGCCAGTCGGTAGGCATCGACATTTGGCAACGCGAGAGCGGCGCCTGAGACCATCTGCCCGATCAATTCCGCCGTCAGCGCCGCTTGAGTCAGGCCCAGATGCTGATGACCAAAGGCAAGCAGGACCTTGCCGTCGCAAACCTGATCGATCACCGGCAGCGAATCCGGCAGCGACGGGCGAAAGCCCATCCACGGCGTCGCGCCATCAGCGTTCAGGTCCTTGCGAAACAGACCTTGGCTCAGGCGCTGCAACTGCCAGGCGCGTGCCATATTCGCTGGCCGCTCCAGCCCGGCGAACTCGACCGTGCCGGCCAAGCGCAGGCCTTCGCGCATCGGCGTCATGATGAATTTGCGTTCCAGCGAGGTGACAGGGAAGGGCAGGCGATCATGCTCGTGCGGCAGCATCAGGTGATAGCCACGTTCGGTGTCCAACGGTACTTGCTTGCCGGTCAGAGCGGCGGTGAGTTTTGCCGAATGCGCACCGCAGGCCAGTAACACTCGAGCGGCTGTTACGCCGCCATTGCCGGTGACTAACAGCACACCGTTTTCCTGCACGTAGCCGCCCTGAACCTGCTGCTGGAGAAAACTCACGCCGCTGCTGCGAGCCGCTTCGACCAGTGCGCAGACCACCCGATAGGGATCAAGGAAATGCCCGGTGCGCGGGAAAAACAGTCCGCCCTGAATCTGTTCGCTGAGCTGCGGCGCCGTTTCGCGGATCGCCCCCGCCTGCCAGTAATCCACCGGCACCTGCTGCTGATGCAGCCGTGCCTGCAAAGCTTCGATGGCCTGACGGGATTCAGGTGTTTCGAAGACCAGTAACGAGCCGTCAACCTTGAGCAGATCCGGGCGCTGGATATCGCTGAGCAAGCGCTGCCACGCATCCAGGCTGCTTTCATTGAGCGCGCGCAGGCCGGCGACGGTTTTCTGAAAAGGTTCAGGCCGCAGATTCAGCAATAACCGGGTGAACCACGGCAGGGCGCGCGGCAGATATTTCCAGTCCAGGCGCAGCGGCCCCATCGGGTCCATGAGCATGGCCGGCAAACGCTTGAGGATCGACACGTCTGCAATCGGAAATACCTGCTCGGTGGCCAGATGCCCGGCATTACCGAACGAAGCGCCATGCCCCGGTTCCTGCTGATCGATGACCACCACGCGCAAACCCTGGCGGGCCAGGCGCAGTGCGCAAGCCACGCCAATGATGCCGGCGCCGACCACGGCGATGTCGTGCGAAGGATTATTCGCCATGGCGTGTCGCTTCCCGTTGGCCATCGAGCAAGCGCCGAAGGTTGAGCGGATTGGTCTGTTGCAGCGCCGTCGGCAGCAAGCTGTCGGGGAAATCCTGATAGCACACCGGCCGCAGGAAACGCAGGATCGCCGCAGTGCCCACCGAGGTGCTGCGCGCATCCGAGGTCGCCGGGTAAGGCCCGCCATGCACCATTGCATCGCAGACTTCCACGCCGGTCGGCCAGCCATTGACCAGCAAGCGACCGGCCTTGCGCTCCAGGGTTGGCAGCAACGAACGCGCCAGTGCAAGGTCGGCGTCATCCATGTGCAGGGTCGCGGTCAGTTGACCTTCGAGATGGGCGCAGACCTGACGGATTTCTTCGTCACTGCTGCATTGCACGATCAGCGATGTCGCGCCGAACACCTCAGCCTGCAAACGCTGATCGTCGAGAAAATCCGCTGCATCGGTGCTGAAGACATGCGTCTGACACTGATTCGGGCCGCTGCCGACTTGGCCAACCGCTATCGCGCGTGCACGGGGGTTGTCTTGCAGAGCGGTCACGCCTGCTTGATAGGCGCCGAAGATGCCGGGCGTGAGCATGGTTTGCGCCGCGCTGCGCGGGATCAGTTCCGCTACCGCGCCGAGAAACCCGTCGAGCGCCGGGCCTTTGCGGGCAATCAGCAATCCCGGGTTGGTGCAGAACTGCCCGGCGCCCAGTGTCAGCGACGCGACAAACCCTTCGGCCAACGCCTGCGCGCGATTTTCCAGCGCGGCGGGAAACAGCAATACCGGGTTGATCGAGCTCATTTCCGTATACACCGGGATCGGCTCCGGCCGCGCTTGCGCGGCTTTCATCAAAGCGAGACCGCCAGTGCGCGAGCCGGTGAAACCAGCGGCTTTGATGCGCCAGTCGCTGACCAATGCGATGCCGACTTCGTAGCCAGAATCGAACAACAAGGAAAACACGCCCTCGGGCAGAGCGCAGGCTTTGACCGCTTGCGCGACTGCGCGGCCGACCAGTTCGCTGGTGCCCGGATGGGCGCTGTGCGCCTTGACGATCACCGGGCAACCGGCCGCCAGTGCTGCGGCGGTGTCGCCACCGGCCACGGAAAATGCCAGCGGAAAGTTGCTCGCGCCGAACACCGCGACCGGCCCCAAGGCAATCTGCCGCTGGCGCAAGTCGGAGCGCGGCAGCGGTTGGCGTTGCGGTTGCGCACTGTCGACGCGCACGTCCAGCCATTCACCGGCGCGCACGGTACGGGCGAACAGGCGCAATTGCGAGCAGGTGCGGCCACGTTCGCCCTGAAGGCGTGCAGGCGGCAGACCGGTTTCGGCGTGGGCGCGTTCGATCAGTTCATCGCCAAGGTTTTCGATGTGCTCGGCAATGCTTTCGAGAAATGCCGCACGGGCGCTCAGGCTGGTTTCGCGATACGCATCTTGCGCCGCCCAGGCCAGGGCGCAGGCCTGTTCCACCTGTTCGGCTGATGCCCCGGCGAACTGCGGTTCAAGTGCCTGGTTGGTCGCCGGATCAATCCCGCGAAAGGCCGGACGCGTACCCGCCACGGATTGTTGGCCGATCAGCATGTTGCCCGTCAGAGTCATGGTGTCTTCCTGTGAAATGAGCGAGGCCTGCCGCGAATCGTTTTGACTCGCGGCAGGTAGTAGTCAGGCGAAATTCTGCTCGGCGGACCAGTTTTCGTACCAGTGACGGAACAGCGAATACTGCTTCTCGGCATAGCGTCTTTGCGAATCGCTCAGCACGTCGCTTTCGTTGAAGTGCAGGGTGTATTCCTTGTCGCCGTTGAGCACCATCAGATGCTTGTAATACAGCACCAGATCGCAACCTTCGTCGAACGAGGACAGCACCGCCAGCGCCGACTCCAGCTCCCGCGCCTGGCGCCTGGCCTTGGCATCGCCTTGCGCGGCCTGCTTGCTCAGCGCCACCAGTTGCAGCACTTCGCGAGGAAGGGCGTTGCCGATGCCGGTAATGGCGCCGGTAGCGTTGCAGTTGACGAAGCCGTGCACCACTTGCGTGTCGACGCCGACCATCAGCGTCACGTCGTCATCCTTGGAGGTGATGTTCTCGGCCGCGTAGCGCAGGTCCGCGCCGCCGCCGAATTCCTTGAAACCGATCAGGTTCGGGTACTCGCGGCGCAGTTCGAAAAACAGATCGGCGCGGGTGGCGAAGCCGTAATAAGGGCTGTTGTAGATCACCGCCGGCAAGTTCGGTGCGGCTTGCAGGATCGCGGCGAAGTGGGCCTTTTGCGCCGTCGCCGAAGCGCCACGGGACAGCACGCGCGGGATGACCATCAAGCCTTGCGCGCCGACTTTCGCCGCATGCGCTGCGTGGGAAACCGCTTCTCGGGTGTTCACCGCGCCAGTGCCGACGATGGTCGGCACCCCGGCAGCGACCAGCCGCGCCACGCCTTCCTGACGCTCGGCTTCGGTGAGCAGCGGCCAGTCGCCCATCGAGCCGCAGTAGACCACGGCGCTCATGCCGACATCGATCAGCTCGCGTCCCTTGGCCACCAGCGCATCGAAGTCCGGTTTGCGCTGGGCGGTGCATGGGGTCATCAGGGCCGGCATGCAGCCGGTGAAGATGTTGTCGCTCATGATTCAACTCCTTGGCATTTCGTTTGATTCGAAGTGAAAAATCGGCGTGGCGGCTCAGATGCCCCACGCGAACGGGTCGCTGTCGTCGATCAGCAAGGTGCTGTCGGCGGTCATGTAGGCGCGGCCGGTGATGAACGGGCGAATGCGTTCGCCCTCCCATTCGAAGCGCCCTTCGAACTGGCTGCCGGTAATGCTCGCCTGGATCCATGGCGCGCCCGCTTGCAACTTGTCGTCGGCGGCCAGGCAGGCAAGTTTGGCGCTGGTGCCGGTGCCGCACGGTGAGCGGTCGTAGGCTTTGCCGGGACACATGACGAAGTTGCGGCTGTCGGCCCGATCGTCATCGGCGAACAGTTCGATGTGGTCGATGACCGCGCCGTCTTCGCCAAAAATGCCCTGATCTTCCAGCGCCTTGAGCATCGCCCAGGTGTACGCGGTCAGGTGTTCGACGTTGTCCATCGTTAACCTCTGGCCATGCTCGGAGACCAGATAAAACCAGTTGCCGCCATAGGCGATATCGCCGACCACGCGGCCATAACCCGGCACCTCCACCGGTACCTGTTTGCGATAGCGGTAGGCGGGCACGTTGCCCAGGGTGACCGAGCCATCGTCATGCAAAGTCGCGCTGACTTGCCCCACCGGCGTGTCGATCTTGTGTACGCCCGGCTGGATTTTCCCCAGATGCTGCAACGAATTGATCAGGCCGATGGTGCCGTGGCCGCACATGCCCAGGTATCCGGCGTTGTTGAAGAAGATCACCCCGCAGGTGGCGTCTGCCGACACCGGCGGACAATACAGCGCGCCGACCAGAACATCGTTGCCACGCGGCTCGAGCAGACAGGCGCGGCGCCACTGATCGTGCTGGCTGCGCAGGGCATCGCGTTTATCGACCATGCTGTTGCCGGACAGCTCGGGGAAGCCGCTCATCACCAGCCGCGTCGGCTCGCCGCCGGTGTGGGAATCAATGACGTGTACTCGTTTCATGAAGAGATCCCGTTGGATGATTTCAGTAGGCGCCGGCAGGGCGGGCGCTGACGGTGGACGAGGGCGCAGGGCTGTCGCTTTCTTCGTCCTCGTCGTCCAGGCGCAGCAGATGGGCAGGCACGCCGGTCGCTGCGCCCCAGTAGTAAATGCCGGTGGCGCAAGCGGCGACGACGATCGTGTCGAACGGATGGGTGAGGATACCCAGGCCACCGAAGGTGCCGAGTTTCGACAGCACGATAGTCACCGCGTAGAAGGCGATCAGCCACGCCGATGAACGCACCTGACGCGCCAGACTCAGGTGTGCGGTCGGCACAAAGCGGCCACAGAACAGATAGATGACAAACATCAGGATTTGCAGGCCGAGCAGCCACGACACGGTGTTCCAGCCCGACCAGTAAACGATCAGCGCGGCGATGATGAACGACACCGGCCCGAGCAGGCCCATGCTCTTGACCCGGAACGGGCGCGGCATGTCCGGCGCATTGCGCCGCAGCGCCGCAACCGATACAGGCGCCACCGCATAGCTCAACACCAGCGCGGCGGAGACCACGTTGATCAGCGCTTCCCACGACGGGAATGGCAGGGTCCAGAACACCGACAGGGCGAAGGTCAGCCACAGCGCCGGACGCGGGATGCCGGACTTTTCATCGATGTGGGTGAAGACCTTGAAGAAGGTGCCGGTCTGCGCCCAGCCGTAGATCACTCGCGGCGTGGCGTTCATGTAGATGTTGCCGCAGCCGCTCGGCGAGATCACCGCATCGGCGACCACCAGATACGCCAGCCAGCCGACACCGAGCGCCAGGGCGATGTCGCGATAGGGCAGGGCGAATTCCTTGCTGATACCCGCCCAGCCGTTGGCGAGCATTTCCGTCGGGATGCTGCCGAGAAAGGCCATTTGCAGCAGCACGTAAATCAGGGTCGACAGCAGCACCGAAAGAATCAGCGCGATGGGAATGGTGCGCTGTGGATTCTTCACTTCGCTGGCGACGGAAATGATCGGCGTCAGGCCCAGATAAGCAAAAATAATCCCGCCAGCGGAGACGGCCATCTCCACACCGGACAGGCCGAATGGAGCGAATCCCTGAACCTGAAAGTTCTCCGGTTTGAAGAAGGTGAACAGCACGCCGATCACCAGCAGCGGCACGATGAATTTGAACACGCTGACCAGATTGTTGGCCTTGGCGAAGGTCTTCACGCTGCGGTAGTTGAGCAGGAAAAACACGCAGAGCAGGCCGAACTGCACCAGCCAGCCGAGGATCGTCGGATCGCCACTGCCAGCCTTGGTCAAGCCGGGAAACCACGCCGCCGCGTATTGGCGCGAGGCGACCACTTCGATCGCCACCAGACTGGAAAACGCAATCAGCGTAATGAAGCCCATCAGGTAGCCGAGCAGCGGGCCGTGGGAATAAACCGGGTAGCGCACCACACCGCCGGCACGGGGCAATGCCGCGCCCAGTTCGCAGTAGACGATGCCCAGCAGCAACACGGCGAAACCGCCCAGCAACCAGGAAAAAATCCCCGCCGGACCGGCAATCGCCGAGACATGGCTGGCGGCGAACAACCAGCCGGAGCCGAAAATCGCGCCGAGTCCGATAAAGGTGAGGTCGATCAATGAAAGCTGTTTTTTGAACTTGCCTTGGCCTGACATGGCATCGCCTTCTTGTGAGTTATTGGATAGGCAGTTGTGTCACGGGGACGAGCAGACTTTGCACGGGTCGACGGCGGCGGCGATTGATGTTTTATGCCGGGATCGATGACGAATTCGGCACAATGGCGCCGATGAATGCGCGGCCTCGACAGGGCCGCGACGTTGCTGCAATCTGCTGGCGGACGGCGTTTCTGGCGCTTCATCGCAATGGAGATTTTTCATGCAGCCTGGGTTTTCGATCCTGTGCCAAGGCACTGACGGCCTGCGTCCGCAGACCCTCGAAGAGATGGTCGCCGGTGCCGCGCAGCTGTTGCCGATACTCGATGTGATCCCCAATGCGGCGATCTTCATCAAGGATCTGCAAGCGCGCTATGTGCTGGCCAACCGTACGCTGGTGCAGCGTTGTGGCTTGAAGGACCTGTGCCCGTTGCTCGGCAAAACCAGTGCGCAGGTGTTCCCGGCGCAGTTGGGCCCGGGTTATACCGAGCAGGATCGCAAGGTGCTGGAGGAAGGTTTCGTGTTGGAGGATCAGCTCGAACTGCACCTGTATGGCAGTCGCGAACCGGGCTGGTGCCTGACCCACAAGCGGCCGATCTACAACCGTGACGGGACCATCATCGGCCTGGTGGGGATCTCGGTGGATCTGCAATCAGCCAGCGAAACCCATCCGGCGTTCGAGCGCCTGGCGGCGGTCGATGAATACATCCGCGGCAACTTCAACGCGCGGGTGACGCTGGGTGAACTGACGCGGATCGCCGGGATATCCGTGGCGCAACTGGAGCGCTATTGCAAACGCGTTTTCCACCTGACACCACGGCAGATGATTCAGAAGGTCCGCCTGGAACACGCGCATCGATTGCTGCACAGCGACTTGCCGATTACCGAGGTTGCGCTGCAATGCGGCTACACCGATCACAGCGCTTTCACCCGTCAGTTCAAGGCCTCGACCGGGTTTACACCACGCGAATACCGGCAAGCCACCGGGCATTAGACCAATACGGCTAGCCAGGCCGAGAGCAGCAGAAGAAGGGCCAGTGCCGCGTTCATTCGCTTGAACGCTTGCGGTGAGCTGAGCAACCGCGCGCTGCCGACGCCGAGCAGCGCCCAGAGCGTCATGCACGGCAGCGACACCAGCAGAAATGCCAGCGACAACAGCAGCAGGCGCAGCGTCTTGTCGCCGCCGCCAACGAATACGCTGACCACCGCCACAGCCATCATCCACACCTTCGGATTGACCAGTTGCAGCAGCGCCGCGCCGAAGACGCTCAAGCCTTGTTCCTGCGCGGATTTCGGGTCCAGCGATGGCGGCGGGCTGCGAAAGATCTGCCACGCCAGCCAGCTCAACCAGAGCACGCCAGCCCAGGCCATCGCTTGCTGCACGCGCGGAAAGCGCAACAGGGTTTCGCCAGCGCCGAGCCCGACCACCAGCACAATCAGCGCCGCCGCCGCACAGGCGCCAAAAATGATCGGCAACGTGGCAATCAATCCGCGCCGCGAACTGTGGCTCAGCACCAGAATATTGGTCGGCCCCGGCGTGATCGAGGCAACGAAAGCAAACAGCAGAAAGGGCAGTAAAGAAGCCATGGTGCAGATTCCTGAAAGTCGAAACAGGACACCATGATCGTCAGTGGGCAGGCCTCAGTCTGGAAGATTTGAGCAGCGTTTGCGGTAGTCCGCCGGGGTCAGTTGATAGGCGCGGCGGAACCAGCGCCCCAGATGACTCTGATCGGCAAAACCAAGCACGCTGGCCACCTGCGCTGGTGTCTCGCCGCGCGCGAGCAATTGCCGCGCCTTGGCCAGGCGCAGTTGGATCAAGTAGGCGTGGGGTGCCAGACCGAAAGCGGCCTTGAACGCGCGGGTCAAGCGAAAACGATCGACACCACAGGCTTGCGCTAGGTCGTCGAGGCCGATGTCTTCGTAGGTATGGGCATGCAGATAGTCGCGCGCAACCTGCGCAACCAGTGGCAGGCGCGGATCGAAGTCCTGACGCTTGCGCCAGTCAAGGTGGCGGGTGAGGGACGCCAGCAGGCCATCCAGCGCAGTCTGCCGGACGATGCGCAGATCGCCGTCATGTAACGCGTGGAAGGCTTGCACGATCGCCGTCGACAGGCGCGGATCGTGGCTCAGGGTGTCGGCAAAGCCTGGCTGACTGTCGGCCGGTGCCTCTTCGAACAGCGCGTGCAATTCGCGCTCCAGCCAGTGCGGATCGAGGTACAGCATCGAGTAGGTAAAGCCATCCTCGGTCGGCGCATGGCCATCGTGGATTTCTCCCGGCTCAAGCAGAAACACATGCCCCGGCGTACTGCGATGACGCACCCGGCGACAATTGAACTGCTGGACCCCTTGCTCGGTAACGCCGACGAGAAAGCTGTCATGCCAGTGCGGATCGTAAGCATGGCCACGGAAATGCGCACGAATCGACTCGATCCCGGTATCGACATCCTGGGAGAGAGAGATCCAGTTGCGTTTGTCCATGGGAGGACTCCATAGGGCGGTTGAGCAGGGGCGTTTCTAAAGTACCGCGTGGAGGAGGAGAGTGTTTAGAAGATTTGTGCAGGTGCGCAGGGGGATCGAGTCAGGCAATGTGTCCTGGATGGGGTGGGACCACAAAACGCAGACGAAAAAAAACCGCCTTCGCGGGGCGGTTTTTCAATCCTCGGTTTGGAGCCGAGGCCATGTGCTTCACTAGCCACACCAACATGTCCGCGCATGGTATTGAGTTTCTCCCGTCAGTGCAACGAAGGTTTAGCGTGATGTGCGAGGTTTTTTCGGAACGTCCAACGCATGTAACTGAATTCAGGTCTGTCAATAAACATTGTCAGAAATACGGTTTTACAAAGGTTCAGGCGTAGCCGCAGAATAACCTTGGCTACTCGGGTTTTCTCTTCTGATTTCTGCGTTAAGATGCTCGCGCTCATCTTGTTGGTAGAGCAGTGAGGTTTGGCTGGGGGCGCAAAAGGTTTTACGCCCTCTGACGCGGATTCGCACCCGCGCCGGAATGATGTCTCGGAGGGATTTCAACCGGCCGCCTCACTAGCCACACCAACATGTAGGCTGAAGGCACGCATGGTCCGGTAAGTTTGCTGGAGGTTTGGCCGCCAGCCCTGGAGGCCAAAACGTATGAAGCTTTTGCTGCGTACGCTGAGCCTTGTATGGAGATTGTTGAAAGCCTTGCGCTTTTACGAGTTCCTGCGAGACCACTTTGACGACTTGAAATAAGGTCGTCTAAGTGGGGAAAGACCCGTTTCGGTTTCGACTGATACGGGTCTTTTTTTGTGTGAATGATGCTGTCAAAAATGAGATTGTCAGTTTTATGCTTTCGACTTTGTAGGGCGTTTCGCTTAGTGACTTAAGCAATAGCATAAAGATCAATCCAATAGCGGCTCATGCTCGACCAGCTATTGATTGCGTCAATAACAACCATTAAGTCAATGAAGTTCTCATATCCATGGTGCGGCGTAAGATCGGCTCCATACCCAACCACTGCAACTCGGAGCACATCATCATGAAACGCCAGACTATCCTCGGTATCGCTTTCTCGGTTTTTGCACTGAATGCCTTCGCCGCCACCGAAACCGACCCGCTGTTCAGTGATGCGGTCGCCGCCGCCACTCAAACAGACCGCTTGTTCAGCGACGCAGTAGCCGCCACCGAAACCGACCCGCTGTTCAGCGATGCAGTCGCTGCGACCGAAACCGACCCGCTGTTCAGCGATGCAGTAGCCTCTGATGGCTCCGATCATCTGCAAGGCAATCGGGTCGCCGAAGGTGGCGCTGACCGTCTTCTCGAACGTCGCACCGCTTGAGCGCAACGATGAACATCGATAACGAATGCCGCCTCAACCACAGGCGGCATTCGTTCTATTCATGCATTACAACGCTGCTCTAAACCGCACTCGGCAGCACAGCCTTGTCGCGATCGCGGCTCTTGAATGTCGCCCAGAAACACAGCAACACCGCCACGGAAAAACCGGCGGGGAACAGCCAGATGCTTCTCCAGTCATGCCCCGCGCTTGATGTGAAGTGGTCGGTAATCCGTCCCGCGATCCAGAAACCAATCAACATGCCCAATCCGTACGTAGCCAAGGTGATCAAACCTTGCGCCGAGCTGCGGAAGCGTTCCGGTGCCTTGGCATCGGTGTAGATCTGCCCGGACACGAAGAAGAAGTCATAGCACACACCGTGCAGGGCAATGCCGATCAGCAGCATGAATGCCTGATCGTCGTTATTGCCGAACGCAAACAGCACGTAGCGCAACGCCCAGGCAGCCATGCCGACCAGCAGGGCGATCTTGATGCCGAAGCGATGGATGAACAGCGGCAGCAGCAACATGAACAGCACTTCCGACACCTGACCGATGGCCATCTTCGCTGTCGGGTTGGTCACGCCTATCTCGGCCAGAAACGGATTGGCATTCTGGTAATAGAAAGCCAGCGGAATGCAGATCAGGATCGAGGCGAGGAAGAACACCAGATAGCTGCGATCCTTGAGCAAACCCCACGCATCGACGCCGAGCATCTGCTTGAGGCTTGATGAGCCGGCTGCGCTTTTCAGCGGCGCGGTGTTCGGCAGGCTGAAGCTGTAAAGCCCCAGCAACAGCGACGCGACGGCGGACATCAGGAACGTATTGCGCAAGCCTCCGGCCGCGATGCTTTGCTGCGAGTCCCAGGCGAACACGAAGCTGATCACCACGCCGGCGACGATCCAGCCCACCGTGCCCCACACGCGAATGCGCGAGAACTCCAGCGCCGGGTCTTTGATCTGGCGGAACGCCACGGCATTCACCAGTGCCAATGTCGGCATGTAGACCATCATGTAGGCGAGCACATAGGGATAAAACGCGCTGAAGTCTGCCGCGCGATAGAGCTGATAGAGCAACACTGCGCCAAGCAGATGCAGCACTGCCAGAATGCGTTCGGCATTGAAGAAACGGTCGGCAATCAAGCCAATGACAAACGGCGCCAGAATCGCGCCCCAGGATTGCGTGGCGAAGGCCATGCCGACCTGACCACCGCTGGCGGCCAGCGTTGTCGCCAGAAAAGTGCCGAGGGTGACGAACCAGCCGCCCCAGATAAAAAACTGCAAAAACATCATCACGCTGAGTCGCGCATTCATTACGTTCATTTCAGATCACCGTATTGTTTTTATGTCGGTAACGCGGATGAATCAATCGTCAGTCAGACCGAGCAGGCGTCGGTTGGAAGCAGCGTCAGCGCTGACTCCGGCGAAATCGTCGAAGGCCTTGGCGGTCTTGCGGATCATGTGTCGCTCGATGAACGCCGCGCCTTGCGCCGCGCCCTGTGCGGAGTCTTTCAGGCAGCACTCCCACTCGAGCACGGCCCAGCCGTTGAAGTCGTATTGGCACAATTTGCTGAAGATCGATTTGAAATCGATCTGGCCGTCGCCCAGCGAGCGGAAGCGCCCGGGACGCTCGACCCAGCCCTGATACCCGCCGTAGACGCCGGAGCGCGCATCGGGGCGGAATTCGGCATCCTTGACGTGAAACATGCGGATACGTTGGTGGTAGCGATCGATGAAGCCGAGGTAGTCCATTTGCTGCAGCAGCAGGTGGCTCGGGTCGTAGAGGATTGCGGCGCGAGGGTGATGATTCACCGCTTCGAGAAACTGTTCGAACGATGCACCGTCATGCAAGTCTTCGCCGGGATGGATTTCGTAGCACAGATCGACGCCAGCCTCTTCGAAGCAGTCGAGGATCGGCAGCCAGCGCTTGCCCAGTTCGGCGAAACCTTGCTCGACCAAACCGGCCGGACGTTGCGGCCATGGATAGACGTAGGGCCAGAGGAGGGCACCGGAAAAGGTTGCATGGGCGGTAAGTCCCAGGCGCTGGCTGGCACGGGCGGCCAGTTTCAACTGCTCAATGGCCCATTCGGTGCGCTCCTGCGGCTTGCCGCGCAGCGCTGGCGGGGCGAAGTCGTCGAACAGGCTGTCGAACGCCGGATGCACCGCGACCAATTGCCCTTGCAGGTGCGTCGACAACTCACTGATCACCACACCGGCGCGGGCGCAGACGGCGATGAGTTCGTCGCAGTAATCCTGGCTCTCAGCGGCGCGCTGCAAATCGATGAACCGCGTGCCGAGGGTCGGTACCTGAATGGCTTTATAGCCTTGCGAGGCGGCCCACTCGGCGATGTTGGCGAGGGAGTCGAAAGGCGCTTCGTCGGCGATGAATTGCGCGAGGAAAATCCCCGGGCCCTTCAAGCCTGTGGCGTTCTGCCGAACATTATTCATGGCTTGCAGCTCCTGTAAATTGGCCGGGGATCTCGCTCCACTTTTCATTGCCGATGTCGTTGGCGATCGCGGTTTCAATGAAGGCCATGCCGCGCAGGCCGGTCTCGATGCCCGGTACGCCCGGTGCCAGATGGCCCTCGGCGCCATGCACAATCGCTTCGGCGAGATCGCCGTACAGGTTGGCCATGGCTTCCAGATAACCTTCGGGATGCCCCGCAGGCAGGCGCATGCGTCGGGTTGCGGCGGCACACAGCCACGGCTGACCGACCCCGGAGCGCAGAACGCGGATCGGCTCGTTCAACGGTCGATGAATCAGGCTGGCCGGCTCCTCTTGGCGCCACTCCAGCCCTCCCTTGTCACCGTAGACGCGAATCTTCAGCGGGTTTTCCTCACCGGCGCAGACCTGACTGGCGAGCAATACACCACTGGCGCCGTCGCGCATTTTGAACAGCATCGCCACATCGTCATCCAGTTGCCGACCCTCGACATGCGAGCCGAGCATTGCGCTGATGAACTGGATCGACTGGCCGGTGACGAACTCGGCGAGGGAAAACGCATGGGTGCCGATGTCGCCGATGCAGCCGCCGATCCCGGATTGCGTCGGGTCGTCGCGCCAGCCGGCCTGTTTGTTGCCTTGCCCGGCGACATCAGTGCTGAGCCAGCCTTGCGGGTACTCGACGAGGACTTTGCGCACGCGCCCGAGCACGCCGCTGGCGACCATTTCGCGGGCCTGCCAGACCATCGCGTAACCGAGGTAGGTGTGTGCCAGCCCGTAAATTCGCTGGCTGTTGAGGACCACCGAGTGCAGCGCCTGCACCTCGGCGAGGTTCAGCGCCGCGGGTTTCTCGCTGAACACGTGAAAACCGGCGCGCAATGCCTCACGGGCAATCGGTGCGTGCAGATGATTCGGAGTGACGATGACCAGCAGTTGCATGCGCTGCTCGGCGGGCAGGGCGGCCTCGCGGGTAAGCAGGGTTTGCCAATCGTCGTAACAGCGTTCGGCGGACACTCCCAGAGTCGCAGCGGTGCGCTGATTATTCTCCGAGTCGCGGCTGAACGCGCCGCAGACCAGTTCGAAGCGTCCGTCGAGGCCGGCGGCTTGCCGGTGGGCACGGGCAATGAATGAACCTTCACCGCCTCCAACAAAACCCATTCTTATTTTTGCGGCAGCGTACATGGCAGTCGTCTCGGTAGCTGGATGCAATGTTGATAAGTGATGTAACCGGTTACATCGTGGGCGAAATCTAGGCTTGAATTAGCCGAGTGTCAAATGCCAGCGGATGATCGACAGCGTTTCGATCGCTCGTCGCCTGCGGTAAGCTCCGCGCCTGATCGGGATGAATCAACGAGGTGTTTTTGTCCAATATTCGCGAAGTGGCTCGGCTGGCCGGGGTTTCCGTGGCGACGGTTTCGAGGACTTTGAAATCGCCCGAGCGTGTGCTCGCGCCAACCCGTGAGCGCGTCATGGCTGCGGTGGAGCAGGCCGGCTATCGGCCGAACCTGATGGCCGTGCAGTTTCGTTCGCGGCGCACCGGCAATCTGGTGATTCTGGTGCCGACCATCGCCAACACCTTTTTTGCCCGGGTCATCAGCGGCGCGCAGCAAGCGGCGCAGGCGGCCGGTTATCGCCTGCTGCTGTGCGACACCCAGGGCCGGGAAGAACTGGAGCGACAATTCGCCGAGCTGGTTTACGCTTATCAGGCCGACGGGGTGATCCAGTTGCGCGCCTACGATCCTTTCGAAAACGCTTCGGCCGACGCCGATCTGCCGCCGATCGTTAACGCCTGCGAAGTGCTCAAGGCCGGGCGCTATCCAACCATCAGCCTGGACAACGTCGCCGCCGCTAAAGCCATGACCGAACACCTGATCGCCTTGGGACACAGCCGCATCGGCCTGATCAAAGGCTCAAAAAATAGCCCGCTGACTTTAGATCGACTGACGGGTTACGAAGCGGCATTGCGCGAGGCCGGGATTGCCTTCGATGAAGCACTGATCTGCCATGGCAATTTCAGCCTTGAGGCCGGTTTTGCCGGCGCGCAAAAGATGCTCGCATTGGCCGAGCGGCCGAGTGCGCTATTCTGCGAAAACGATGAAATGGCCATTGGTGCGCTCAAGCGCATCCGGCAGGCCGGGCTGCGTGTGCCCGAGGATATTTCCCTGGTCGGTTTCGATGACATTCCCATGGCTGCGTACTGCGATCCACCGCTGACCACCATCTCGCAACCAGCCGAGGCTTTCGGGGCCAAGGCGGTCGAGATGCTGATTGCCCTGATTGAGAAACAGCCGCTGACAGAGAGGCATGTCGTCCTGCCGTTCGAGCTGACACCACGCAGCAGCACGGCCCGCATCGACAACTCGGGCAAGCGCTAACCGAATCACGCCGCTGGCGGCTTCGCCAGCGCAATCCCCGCTGCGCCCAACCGCTTCAACACCTCAAACAACAAATCGCTCTTGGTCAGCCCGACAATCCTCGGGCTGCCGACATAGCCGGTGACCGTGAGGGTTATGCCGTCCGGCGACAATTTGCTGAAACGCACGAACGGCGCCGGTTTATCGAGGATGGTTTCGTTCTCGTGATAGGCATCCAGCAGCAGTTGTTTGACCTGCTCAGGATCGATATCCAGCGGGAACACCAGCTCCAGCGATGCCACGCCCTGAGCACTGCCGCCGAGGGTAACGTTGCGCAGGTTCTGCGAGATCAGCTGCGAGTTGGGCACGATCACGATCGAGCGGTCGCTGAGCTGGATTTCCGTGGCACGCACGTTGATCCGGCGGATGTCGCCCTCGACGCCGCTGATGCTGATCAGGTCGCCGACTTTCACCGGGCGCTCGGTGAGCAGGATCAGGCCGGAGACGAAGTTCTTGACGATTTCCTGCAAGCCAAAGCCGATCCCCACTGACAGCGCACTGACGATCCACGCCAGATTGGTCCACTGCACGCCCAGCGACGACAGCGTCAGCAGAATCACAAAGGCGTAGCCGATATTGGAAAACAGGGTGCTCAGTGAGGCGCACATGCCCGGGTCCATGTCGGTTTTGGGCAGGAACTCGTTGTCGAGCCAGCGGCTCAGTGCACGGATCAGCCAGATACCGATCAGCAGTGCCAGCAGCGCGTTGAGCAGATGCGCCGGGACGATATTCAGCTTGCGCAAACCGGCGCCGCCGAGGATCGACATGATGTTGGTGACCAGTTGGCCGAGGGTGGTGCCGATGCCGCCGACAAACAACGAAATCAGCGCCATCAGCATCAGGCCGGCGCGGCTGACGCCGGACAACAGGATCGACGTCTGCTCAAGGCGCCGATCGCTGACGCCGAGCAATTGCTTGAGCGCCTGGCCGCTCGCGTGTTTCGGCGAAAACAGGTGCTCACAGGCGTCCTTCACCAGCTGAATCAGCAAGTAGAAGCCCGACAGCACGACGTAGCCCCACACCAGCTCATAACTGATGAACCGTGCCAGCGACACATAGCCGGCCAGCAGGGCGATGGCCGTCACCAACATCGAGAGACTGGCGACGCTGTAGATCAGCCCGGCGAACACGCTGTTCGTAGCCGACGCGTCATTGGCTGCGACCAAGGCCTTGCGCACTTTGCCGATGCGCAACAGCATCGTGCCGATGATCGCCAGCACCACCATGGAAATCACGCCGCGCCCGGTCATCACGATGTGGCTGCTCATGCCTGTGGCATTGGCGACTTGCACCAGCGTCACCAACACCAGCAACGAGCAGGCGAGGATCCGTGGATAAGGCTTGAGGGCCAGCGCCACTGGATCGGCAATCGCCGGCAGGCGCCAGGACGGGTGCGCGGTGGAGAGCAATGCGCGGCTGAGCCCGGTGATCAGCACGCAGGCATAGACGACTTTCTCGAATTCTTCGGAGAAGGTTTCCAGCACCGGAGGCAGTGCGTCGTGGCGGGTGCAGGCGTAGAACAACAGCTTCAGGGCGATGGCGGTGGTGATGAAGGTCGCGATAGCTGAGGCGAAGGCCAAGGCACTGCGGCGCAAGCGGCCCTCCGCCACGCGATGAATGCAGAACCAGGTCAGCCCGCGCTCAGCCAGACGTCGGCCAAAGGTCCAGATCAGCAGTGCCAACAGCACCAGTACGCAAGTATAAAAACGCTCGCCCGGCGCCCAGACCGTCGCCCATACGTCAGCCACCTGCTCTACGAACAGTCGCAGGCGCTGGCGGTCATCTTCGCTTGGATTGACCAGCGGCGCCCAGAAATACGGGCTCAATACGCTGCGCGTGCTCAGGGTCAGTTCGCTTTCCAGCAGGGTGCGGCGGATGCCGGCGATTTGCGTGATCAGATCGGCGGCGTTCTGTTTCAGTGCGGCGAGGCTTTTCAGGGTGCCATCGACCTTGCTTTTCTGCTCCGCCAGCGCCGCCCGCTGCGCGATGATATCGGCTT
Source organism: Pseudomonas sp. Marseille-Q5117 (assembly GCF_946901175.1). NCBI lineage: Bacteria > Pseudomonadati > Pseudomonadota > Gammaproteobacteria > Pseudomonadales > Pseudomonadaceae > Pseudomonas > Pseudomonas sp. Marseille-Q5117. The sequence goes on from NZ_CAMPPP010000011.1 coordinate 175,148, forward strand.
GCTCGGCGGCTACCTCGGCGTCTGGAGCGGTGCCGAGCACGCCCAGTTGCACCGCCAGTTGCGCCTGTTGCGGCAAAAGCGCTGCCGACAATCGATCGACATCGAGAATGAACGCCTGCACCCGATCCTGCGGGCCTTCGAGCTGGTTGTAATTGTTCGCCGCCGAAATCTGCTGCTTGAGCCCGTCGAGGCGTTGTTGCAGGGCTTGCAGATCGCTTTGCGAAATCACTGGTAGCGGCGCTGCGCCTGTGTTTGCCGGCGCGGCAACATCCGCCGCCCACAGTGCAGCGCTGCCCGGCATGAGCAGTAGGAACAGAATGAAAAACAACGACTTGAATGAACAGCGCATGGGGGCGGCGGGCTCGAGTGGATCACACAGTCTATGAGGGTAGGTGATCGCGCCGAACGGGGCGGAAAACTTTCTCTGCAAGAGGCGCTTACACGCTCATCCAATCCGGCGGAATGATCCGCGCAGCGAGCGGTCAACCGGCAATAACAGCTTCGAGAGCGTGCCATGTCCATCGCCAAGGAAACGATTGAATACCTGCGCCAACATTCACTGATCATCACCACCGCCGAATCCTGCACGGCCGGAGAAATCGTCATGTTACTGTCAGAGGTGCCCGGCAGCGGTGAGCTGATCGAGTGCGGCTATGTGGTCTATTCGCCGCAAGCCAAGCAGCGCCTGCTGCACGTCAGCCCGGCGACCATGGACACCTTCAATCTGACCAGCGTGGAAGTGGCCAGTGAAATGGCCATCGGTGCGTTGCGCGACAGCACCGCCAACGTTGCCGTTGCCACCACCGGCATTCTCGGACCCGACGATATGGATGGCATCAAGGCCGGTACGGTGTGTTTTGCCTGGGCATTCCAGTTCGATGACAAACATTTTCTGTTCAGCAGCCAACAATGGTTTGCCGGATCGCGCAGTGAAGTGCAGACCCTCGCTTCTGAATTCGCCCTGCAGCAGTTGCCGGACTATCACCGTCGCGCCTTGCGCGGCGAAGGAGGGTGGCGCCGATGAAGCCTGACGCCGACCATCCCGATCTGCAGAGCCGACAGTTCCCGGTGCAGGAGGACATGGCCTATCAGTTGAAGGTCTGGCGCTTCGAGCACATCGGTTGGTATGTGCTGGTGCTGTGCATGCTGCTGGGCTTGTTGGGGCTGTTTTCCCGGGGCGTGCTCAGTTCGCAGGACGGTCGCAGCGATGACGGTAAAGTCCAGGTCGAATACGAGATGTTCCATCGCAACGGCTCGACCAACCCGCTGAAACTCAGCGTGCACACGGCGCCTGAAGCCACTGTCGAACTCGACATCGGTGGCGAGATGCTTGATGGCTTCAGCGTCGAAACCATGCAACCGGCCCCGGTGCGTATGCGCAGCTCAAAACAGGGCATGCGCTTGTGGTTGCAGGCGGATGCCCAAGGCCAGGCGACGCTCTATGTGACGCTGCGCGGTGACGGATTGGGCCTGTTTCGCAGCCATATCCGCGTGCCGGGCTCGAGCGAAGTGAAGCTTACTCAATTCATTTATCCATAGGTGACCCATGGACTCGGTCTTGCGCGCACTCGCGATGTATCTGGCACTGATGGTGCTGTTCAAAATTGCCGGTCGGCGTTCGCTGGCCGAGCTGACGACGTTCGATTTCGTGCTGCTGATGATTATCGGTGAAGCCACCCAGCAAGCGCTTCTTGGCGATGACTTTTCCCTGACCAATGCGATTCTGGTGATCATCACCCTGATCGCCATCGACGTCGGTTTCTCCTTGCTCAAACAGCGTTCCAGCTGGGTCTCGCGATTGATCGATGGCGAGCCGACCATCATCGTCGAGAACGGCAAGCTGTTGCACCGACGCCTGCGTCATGCGCGGCTGGTCGAGGCGGATGTCATGGAGGCGGCGCGCTCCAGTCAGGGCATAGAAACCATCGACCAGATCAAATTCGCAATCATCGAGCGCAACGGCAAGATTTCCGTAATCCGCCAGGATCCGGAAGGCGGCTGAACCTTTGACGCCGCACGGCTGCAATTTTTTTGAACGCTGAAAAAGCCTCACAGCCCAATGCTTACAAGTCATCGGAGGATTGCGAAATGAACGAGGCAGCGAGTTACTTCTCCATCGCCGTGGCGGTGATCATTCTGCTGGTCGATCTGTGGGCGATTGTCAGTGTGTTTCGCAGCAACAAAAGCGTCGGCGTCAAAGCCGCCTGGGCGATCGGTCTGATCGTATTCCCGGTGCTCGGCCTGATCGTGTGGGGCATCGCCGGCCCGCGCGGCGTCAAGGAAGGGCCTTCGTCGCCGGAGCACAGTAAGGGTTAAAAACCCTGATTTGCGCACATCCGGAAAATTGGAGGTGAACGATGAAAGCTGTTGTATTTCATGGCGTCGGGGACATCCGCCTGGACGATGTTCCCGAGCCAACCATTCAAGCGCCGACCGATGCCATTGTCAGGCTGACCGCGTCGGCCATTTGCGGCACCGATCTGCATTTCATTCGCGGCAGTGCGCCGGACATGCAGCCCGGCACGATCCTTGGGCACGAGGGCGTGGGGATTGTCGAAGCGCTCGGTGAAGATGTGCGCAACCTCAAGGTTGGCGATCGCGTGCTCATTCCCTCGACCATTGCCTGCGGCAACTGCTCGTACTGCCGCGCCGGCTATTTCGCCCAGTGCGACGTAGCCAATCCCAACGGTAAAACCGCTGGCACGTCATTTTTTGGCGGGCCGAAAACCACCGGGCCGTTCGATGGCCTGCAAGCCGAGAAAGCGCGAATCCCTTTCGCCAACATCGGGCTGATCAAGCTGCCGGACGCCATCACCGACGATCAGGCGATTGCCATGTCGGATATCTTTCCAACTGCCTGGTTCGGCGCCGACATGGCACGGATCAAGGACGGCGACACGGTAGCCGTGTGCGGCTGCGGGCCGGTCGGACTGTTTGCGATTATCAGCGCGAAGCTGATGGGCGCCGGCCGGGTGTTCGCCATTGATGGCCTGGAAGATCGCCTCGCTCGCGCGCAGGCATTGGGTGCCGAGTGCATCAACTTCGAGAAAGAAGATCCAGTTGAAACCATTGCGCGCCTGACTGCGGAAATTGGCGTGGATCGGGTGATCGAGGCCGTGGGCATCGACGCCAACCATTGCCATCACGGCCATCATCATCCTGCGCAGTGGCAACCGGGCGATGCGCCTTCTCAAGCGCTGGAATGGGCGGTCAAGACCGTGGCCAAGGCCGGCACGATTTCCATCATCGGTGTCTATCCCGCCGGGTTCGACAGCTTCCCGATCGGCGAAGCGATGAACAAGAACGTACGCATCAATATGGGCAACTGTCATCACCGCAAATACATTCCCAAGCTGATCGAAATGACCCTCGCCGGGCGCGTCGATCCAGCGAAAGTGCTGACGCAGGACGAGCCTTTGACTGACGCGATTTCGGCGTTCAAGGCGTTTGATCAACATCAATCCGGCTGGATCAAGGTCAAGCTTGAACCCGGTAGCGATACCACTGCTGACAGGAGATCGTCATGAAAAAAATCTGCGTATGTCTGGGGTTCTGCTCGATGTTTCTGTTGAGCGGCTGCTTCGATTCCAACGATGCACCCAACAAGGACGGTGACAAAAGCAAACCGTCGGTGCAGATGCAGACCGAGAAGCCTGAGGAGGGCAAGTAACTGCTGGCAAATAATCCCTGTGGGAGCGAGCCTGCTCGCGAAGGCGTCAGGTCGGACAACTCTGTGCTGACTGATGCTCCGTTTTCGCGAGCAGGCTCGCTCCCGCATTGGTTCAGTTCGAGTAGCGGTATTCCAGCCATGCCCAATACAGTAAAGCCACAGCACTGATCCCGCCTCCGAGAAAACACACCGCCACCCAGCCATATTGCGCATAGGTATACGTCGCCGCGATCGCGCCCAAACCACTGCCCACCGAGTAAAAGCACATATACGCACCGACCAGTCGACTCTGCGCATCGGGCCGTGTGGCGAAGATCAGGCTTTGATTGGTCACGTGCACTGCTTGCACGGCGAAGTCGAGCAAGATCACCCCGACGGCCATCGCCAGCAGCGAACTGTCGACAAATGCGATGGGTAGCCAGGACAGCGTCAGCAGCGCCAAGGCGATGCCAGTGGTGCGATTGCCCAAGCCGCGATCGGCCAGGCGCCCAGCCCGTGCGGCGGCGTGCGCGCCCGCCACTCCGGCCAGACCAAACAGGCCGATCTGCGTGTGGGACAACGACAGGGGCGGGGCGCTGAGCGGCAGCACCATCGACGTCCACAACACACTGAAGGCGGCGAAGATCAGCAGGGCGAAGATGCCACGGACGCGCAGTACCCGCTCAGTCAAAAACAATTCCAATACCGAGCGCAGCAGTCGCCAGTAATTGCCCTGTGCGGGCGGTTTTGCCGAGGCGGGCAGGGTGCGCCATAACAGCAGGGCCAAGCCGACCATCAGCACGGCCGAGACAAAATACACGCCGCGCCAACCGGCCAGATCAGCCACTACGCCGGAAACGAAACGCGCCAGCAAAATGCCCAGTACCACGCCGCTGGTGACGGTGCCTACGGCGGCGCCGCGCTGCTGCGGGCGAGCAAGGCTGGCGGTGCAGGCGACCACCACTTGCACCACCACCGCCAGCAGACCCACCAGCATCATGGCGCCGAGCAACACTCCCCAGCTCTCGGACAGGCCCACGGCACATAGCGCCGTTGCAGACAACAGCAGTTGGCTGACGATGAGTTTCTTGCGATCGAGCAGATCACCCAGCGGCACGATGAACAGCAGCCCCACGGCATACCCGGCTTGCGTGGCCGTGACCACTACGCCGATTGCACCGGATGAAACCCCGAGGCTGGCGGCCATCGATTCCAGCAATGGCTGCGCGAAGTAAACATTGGCCACCGCCATCGCGCAGGTGATTGCAAAAAGAAAAGTCTGCAAACGACTCAGCCCGGTCGTTGCGCTGTCAGTTGCGGCCTGCGCATTGACCAGGGTTTGCGTCTGACACGGCATCCTTGCTTCCTCGTAGTGTGGTTTTTAATTGAAACCGACGCGTTGATCTTTATTCATTCGGGTTGTTAAATGCAACCACATTCAATAGCCGATCCATCAGGAACCACATGGCCCGACAACAAACATTGGCACAGAGCGAATGCCCGGTGGCCCGAACCCTCGAAGCCATTGGCGATCGCTGGGCCTTGATGATCATTCGCGATGCGTTCGATGACGTGCGCCGGTTCAGCGAATTCCAGAAACGTCTGGGCCTGGCCAAGAACATCCTCACGGTCAAACTGAAAATGCTCGTCGAGCTCGGCGTGCTGCAGATTCAGCCCGCGTCCGATGGCAGCGCCTACAAGGAATACGTGCTCACCGACATGGGCCGCGCGGTGTTCCCCATCGTCGTCAGCCTGCGGCAGTGGGGCGAGCGCTTCCTGTTCGCGGAAGGCGAGGAGCACTCGATTCTGCTCGACAACGAACGGGCCGAGCCCGTTGAGACTATCGTCGTGCGCTCCACGGCGGGCGCGGTGCTGGCCCCGGCAGACTGTCACCGAAAAGTGGTGACGCGCCGGCAATGAAGCCGGGCAGATAGCCCTGGCGTGTATTCACAGCCGCGCTATCTCCATGGCATGAAAAGTCGAGTCGGCAACCGCCGGGTTTTTGATCTAGGCTGTTTTCGATCCTCGATCAGCAGCGGTGCGCCGTTGCCATATTTCCAGCAACGCGATTACCGGAGTGCCTGATGAGCCTTTCACCTTTCCACCTCGCCATCCCGGTTTACGACCTCGCCGCTTGCCGGCGTTTTTACGGTGAAGTGTTCGGCCTGGAGGAGGGCCGGTCCAGCGCGCAATGGGTCGATTTCAACTTCTACGGCCACCAATTGGTGATCCACGAACAGCCGAAAACGGCTGCCCAGCAAAGCATCAACAGCAACCCGGTAGACGGTCACGACGTACCGGTCCCGCACTTCGGCATCATTTTGCAGTGGGAGCAATGGGAGGCACTGGCCGAGCGACTGAAGTCATTCGGCACGCAATTCGTGATCGAGCCCTACATTCGATTCAAGGGTCAGGTCGGCGAACAGGCGACCATGTTTCTGCTCGATCCCTGCGGCAATGCGCTGGAATTCAAGGCGTTCAAGGACATGAGTCAGGTGTTTGCCAAGTGATCACAGCGTAGTGATCTGCCCGTTGCGATCGCGTTCATACACCTTGTTGGCCTGCAGCTTCTCCTTCAGCCAGCGCTCGGCCGTGCCCAAGGGCCGTTGGCGCGCCCACAACAGATCGACGCCGATTTGCCAGTCGGTATGCGGGTACGCCGACAGCTGCAACTCGACCAGTTCGCCATTGCCCAGTTCACGCTGGATCAGTTGGCGCGGCAGGGTCGCCCAGCCGAGGCCGGCGCGGACCATTTCCAGCAGCGCCAGATAGCTTTCCGCTTGCCACAGCTGCGTCGAACGCAGGTATTCACTGCTCGGCAGTTTGCTGGCGTGCGCACTGAACGCCAAGCGCCGGTGCACGTGCAAATCATCGAACGTGACGTTGTCCAGTTGCGCCAGCGGATGATCGGGATGGCAGACGTGCAGCATGATCAGTTTGCCTAGTTGCTGGAACGCCAGTTCCCGGGGATAGCCTGGTTGCGAAAACGCCACCCCCAGCACCGCCTCGCCACTGCTGACCAGTTCGCTGACATCGCCGTAGACCGGGTGACGAATGATCAGATCGACAAACGGGAAGGCCTGCTCGAACGCTTGCAGCACCGGCATGATCGGGCCGTACGGCGTTTCAATCGCCAGGGTCAGGCTCGGTTCGACGCTATCGGAAAGGCAATCGGCGTGGGCCTCGAAGGTCATGCAGCGCTCCAGTACCGCCTCTGCCTGCACCAGCAATTTATGCCCGCTGGCGGTGAGGGCAGGGCTGCGATTGCTGCGGTCGAACAGCTCGACGCCAAGGTCGGTTTCCAGATTGGCAATCGCCGCGCTGATGGTCGACTGCGTCTTGCCCAGCTTGCGCCCGGCGGCGGAGAACGAGCCGCTTTTCACCACCTGGACGAACATCAGCAACTGATCGAGTGAGAAGCGCACGCGGTGTACTCCGAGGTTGAGCGAAATGGCGATTGTGCCGCGTCTTTGCCATCGAAAAAAGCGATGGTTGCCAATTTGTTTCATCGTTAAAAACATTCAAGGATGACCCCGCGTCTTCGAACGCCGGGGCCGATTCTCTCTGTGCATCTGTCCCTGAGCGCCCGCGATTACAACCAACGCTGCCCCTTCAGGAGCTTGTGCCATGACTACACAATGCGTTCACCCGGTCGATGAGGTGTTGCCCCTGCGGCAGCTGGTCACCTTCGGTCTGCAGCATGTTCTGGTGATGTATGCGGGAGCGGTGGCGGTGCCGCTGATTCTCGGCAGTGCGATGGGGCTGACGTCGGCTCAGGTGGTTTTACTGATCAACGCCAACCTGCTGACGTCCGGTGTGGCGACGCTGATTCAGACCCTCGGCTTCTGGAAGTTCGGCGCGCGTTTACCGTTGATTCAGGGCTGCTCGTTCATTGCGCTGGCGCCGATGATCATGATCGGCAAGGAGTTCGGCCTCAGCCAGATCTTTGGGGCGGTGATCGCCGCCGGCTTCCTGACCATCGCACTGGCGCCGGTGTTCAGCCGCTTGCTGCGATTCTTTCCGCCCGTGGTGATTGGCAGCCTGATCACCATCATCGGTATTTCACTGATGCCGGCGGCGGCAATCTGGCTGGGTGGCGGTAATCCCGATTCGCCTGACTTCGGTCGCCCGGCCAATCTGCTGCTGGGCCTGGCCACGGTCAGTGTGACGCTGGTGATTTATGCGAAATTCAGCGGTTTCATCGGCAACCTCAGCGTGCTCATCGGCTTGTTTGTCGGCAGCCTGATCGCTGCCGCCTGTGGCATGACGCACTTCAATCGGGTCAGCGAGGCGGCGTGGTTCGAGTTGAGCGCGCCAATGGCGTTTGGCCCGCCAGAATTTTCTCTGGTACCGATTCTGATCATGACCCTGGCGATGCTGGTGATCATGGCCGAGACCACTGGCAACTGCCTGGCCATCGGCAAACTGGTCGGCAAACCGACTACGCAGCAGACCCTCGGCAACGCCTTCCGCGCCGACGGCTTGTCGACCATGCTCGGTGGTCTGTTCAACAGCTTTCCCTATAACGCCTTCACGCAAAACACCGGCCTGATTGCGCTTTCGAGCATCAAGAGCCGCTTCGTCGTCGCCGCCGCTGGCGCAATCATGGTGTTGATGGGCTTGTTTCCCAAGCTCGGCGCGCTGATTGCGGCGGTGCCGACGCCGGTGCTGGGCGGCTGCGCGATCGTCATGTTCGGCATGACCACGGTGGCGGGCATTCAGGAACTGTCACGGGTGCAGTTCGAAGGCACACGCAACGCCATTATTGTTGCGGTGTCGGTCAGCGTCGGCGTCTTGCCAATGTCCTTCCCGGCCCTGTTCGAACACGTCGGCCCGACGCTGAAACTGGTGCTCGACAGCGGCATTTTCCTCGGTGCGATCACCGCCATTCTGCTCAATGTACTGCTCAACAAACAAAAACCATCGACCGACGCCGTCGGCGCTTCCACGGCCGAACTGGCCGACTGACTTTTGTCTTTTTCCACTGCCCAGGAGTTACCCATGAATCAATTCACTCAGCTTGTTCCGGCCGGCGTCAGCGATCTGGACCTGTCATTGCTGCGCCAGACCATCGCCCTGTCGCAGGCGTCGAAGCAACGTGGCCGGCACCCGTTTGCGGCGCTGGTGGCGGATCGCGACGGCAAGGTGATTGCCGAAGCGGGCAACAATTCGATGCCGCCGGAAGGTGATCCCACCCAGCATGCCGAACTGGTCGCGGTGGCTGCAGCGGCGAAGCGGTTGTCACCCACGGAGCTGGAGGCGTGCACGCTGTACACCAGCGCCGAACCTTGCTGCATGTGCGCGGGCGCGGTGTATTGGACCGGAGTCGGTCGAGTGGTGTATGCGTTGTCGGAACATGCTTTGCTCGGGCTGACCGGCGATCATCCGGAGAACCCGACGTTCTCGTTGCCGTGTCGCGAAGTGTTTGCCAGAGGGCAGCGCACGGTGAGCGTTTTCGGGCCGATGCTGGAGGCAGAGGCGGCTGAACCGCATAAAGGTTTCTGGTCTTAGTTGTTATGGATCGTTCCCACGCTGCTGCGTGGGGACGCATCCGCTGACGCTCTGCATCACTTTTACTTCGCCGGGATGACATCCACACATTCCCCAGCGGAATGCCCCCCATGAAATCATTGAATTTTTCTTCTCCACGCTCACCGCGTAGCGTGTCGCAAAGACAAGGAGAATCGCCATGACCCAACCCGCCACTGACGCCGCCGGCAAATTCGACACCTCCCGCGCCAACGAATATGCCCGGCAAAGCCGCATTGCCCTGGCTGGCTACGATGCCTGTCACGACCTGTCGGCCTGCATGCTCGCCGCCAGCCTTGGGCAGTCGCGTCCGGCAAACGTGCTGGTGGTGGGCGCGGGGGGCACCGCACAGGAAATCATCGCCATGGCCGCGCTGGAGCCGGAATGGCGCTTCACTGCGGTCGATCCTTCCGGGCCGATGCTGGATGCTGCGACCGAACATCTGCGCGCCAGTGATCTATTGCACAGAGTCCAGATACATCTCGGTCACGTCGAAGACTTGCCGGCCGACGCATCTTTCGACGCCGCCACCCTGATCGGTGTACTCCATCACCTGGGCGGTGATGAGGCCAAGCAACAAATACTGCGCTCCATTCAGGCCCGCCTCAAACCCGGCGCGCCATTGATCGTGGCCGGCAATCATTACGCTTACGCCAGTCAGCCGTTGCTGCTGCAAGCCTGGAGCCAGCGCTGGCGACAGCAGGGCGCAACCGCTGACGAGGTGCAGGCGAAGCTCGGGAAGATCTTGCAGGGCGCTGATCCGCCGCACTCGGAGGCGGCGGTTCAAACATTGCTGCATGACGCCGGATTCGGCGATGCAACACGGTTTTTCAGCAGTCTGTTCTGGGGCGCCTGGCTGACGTGCAAGCTCAGCCAGGCGACCCGATTTGCCTAAGCCTCCGTCCAGTCCAGCGCTGCCGTCTCGCGCCATTTCACGTCGGTGATCCCATAGCGCTCGGCCTGGGGTTTGGAAACCACTTTCAACGGTGGTTTACCCGGTTTCGGAATCGGCGCAATACCGGCGTCACAGCTCGCCCAATGCCAAGCGTCGGCGTTGCGCATACTCTTGGCGCGGATGACGAATGATTTTGGCTGGTCGTGATGTTTGTATTCGATGACGAAAATATCGGTGCTACGCATGAGTTCCTCCTTACGCTCATACGTAAATGATTTTGTCCGACAAGAAAAATTCAAAGGATTTTCTGGCCGGATGATCAGCGTCACTCAGCGCTCTAAAACGCGGTTCTTCATGAAGCCGCGCAGGTTCATCAGGAACAGGCAAAGCTGCAGAACGATCAGCGCGTAAGCCCCGGCATGGACGCCCCAGATCACCCACAGCAAATTGCTCAGACTGAAACAAACGAAGCCGCTCATGCGCCGTTGCGGTCGTTGCGAACCGATCAGCCACGCGGCCAGAACGGTGACCAGCATCGCCGGCCATTGCACCCAATCCAGATATGCCAACGCTCTGTCCTCTGCACAGATTTGTTTGATGCAGAAAGGGTACACAGCAACCGAAGGATGGTCACCGATGAGCCTTGAACCTTGTCCCAACAAAAAACCACTTGGATCACAAACCCAAGTGGTCGGAAGTATTCGGCGCTTTAATCAAGCCACCGGAATAGGATTTTCCAGCAGCGACAGGTTGAATTGCTCGATCAACCCGTGCTCGTTCGCGCCCTGGTTGGCTCGCAGCGGCAAGACTCGGTCAACCAGCACTTCGGTAGTGGCGGTTTCCAGCTTGATCAGGGTTTCCTCGATAAACTCGCCCAGCTGCATGGCGCGCTCGTCGCCGCTCTTGTGAATCAGGTCGGTATCAACCCAAGGCGGCGCGATTTCCAGGACCTTGACGCTGGTGTCGCGCAGCATGAAACGCTGCGACAGCGAGTAGGAATGGATCGCCGCTTTGGTTGCCGAATACAACGCCGTGGTCGCCAGCGGCAGGTAGGCCAGTACCGAGCTGTTGTTGATGATGTAGGCCTCGGGCTGACGCTTGAGGTGTTCGACGAACGCGGCGCTGACGCGCACTGGGCCGAGGAGGTTGGTCTGCAACAGAGCGACGGCCTGCGCATCGTCGTAGTCGCCGGAACCCGCGTTGTCGAAGGGCATGATTCCGGCGTTGTTGATGATTACGTTCAACGACGGATGGCGGCGGATGACTTCGGCGGCGACGTCCTTGATCTGCTGCGCATCGTTGATGTCCAGCTGCACGGTGTCGATGCCTGGATTCGCCTGGGCAATCTCTGCCAGCAGGGTCTGGCGACGACCAGCGATGATGACCTTGTTGCCGCGCTGATGCAGGGCCTCGGCCAGTGCGCGGCCGATGCCGGAAGTGCCGCCGGTGATGAAGATCGTGTTGGCTTCAAGTTTCATGAGCTGCGTCCCGCAAGTGGATTGATTGGTATGTGAGCCATGATGGAGAAAACCTGCTCCGACCTGAATGACGTATGTGGTAGTGTTTCGGGACATTCAACAACCGGAGCGCGACCATGCATCGAGTCGGCTATCTGCTCACGGAAGGTTTTCAGGTCATGGCGCTGGCGACCCAGTCGGTGTTCGAGTTCGCCAACATCGTCACCGGCAAAGCCGTGTACAAGGTGCAGAACTTTTCCCAGGCCGGCGGCATCGTCAGCTCCTCGCTGGGCTTGCACGTCGATACGTTGCCACTGACGCAGGCGGGGCTGGCCGACAGTTGGCTGGTGGCTGGCACGCTGACTCCGCTGACGCCGCCCGATGCTGACGTGCTGCAAAGCGTGCGCGGGCTCGCCGACGGCGCACGCCGCGTGGCCGGCATCTGCACCGGCTCGTTCTTACTGGCGCAGGCCGGTGTGCTGGATAACCGCCGCGTGACCACGCACTGGGCGTTCGCCCCGGCGCTGCGCAGGATGCATCCGTCGGTGAATGTCGAGGACGACCGAATCTTCATCATCGACGGCCCGGTGTGGACATCGGCGGGCATGACCGCTGGTGTCGACATGGCGCTGGGTATGGTCGAGAAGGACCTGGGCAGCGAAATCGCCCGCTCGGTCGCCCATCGACTGGTGATGCATCAGCGTAGGTCCGGAGGCCAGTCGCAGCATTCGGAATTGCTGTCGCTGTCGCCCAAATCCGACCGCATTCAGAGTGCGCTGGATTACGCGCGCAAGCACCTCAATCGCCCGCTGAGTGTCGAAGAACTGGCCGAAGTGGTGCACCTGAGTCCGCGGCAATTCACCCGCGTGTTCACCGCCGAAACCGGCCAGTCACCAGCCAAGGCGATAGAGAGCCTAAGGCTGGAAGCGGCGCGGTTGCTGATCGAGCAAAGCAGTCACAGTCTGGATGTGGTCGCCAGGGAAACCGGGTTTCGTGACCGCCGGCACATGCGCGAGGTGTTCATGCGCGGCTTTGGCGTGCCGCCGCAGGCGGTACGGCGGGATTCGCGGCGGATGGTGTGAGGCTCGTCTGGTTACGTGACGTTATGTTGAGCACCAGCGACCTTTGCCCGAAACCTTTGGTAGGCTCGTGCAGCAAACGGATATGGACTGAAAAAATGAATCTGGAAGCGCAACTGCGGGATCTGATTGATAAGGATCCCGTCCGGATGCACATCCTGCGCATGGTCAGGGATCTCAACTTGCCGGACTGCTGGGTTGCCGCAGGTTTTGTGCGCAGCCTGGTTTGGGATCATCTGCATCAGCGCCAGCCTTCGCCGTTGCCCGAGGACATTGATGTCATATGGTTCGACAGAACACGTCCCGGTCATCAAACGGATTTGGCCTTGGAGGTCGAGCTTGCAGCGCTGTGCAGTGGCTTGAATTGGTCGGTGAAAAACCAGGCACGCATGCACCAGCGGAACGCCGATGCGCCTTATGGGGCGGCCGCGGATGCAATGACGTTCTGGCCGGAAACTGCTACGGCAGTAGGGGTCAGGCTTGATCGGCATGGTGCGATAAAGGTTTCGGCGCCGTTGGGGCTGGAGGATTTGTTTGCGCTGAAAGTGCGGCCAACCGCCCGATTTGAAAGTGATAAAAACGCGGTGTTTGTGGAGCGCGTGCAGTCGAAGCGATGGCTCGAGATCTGGCCGAAGTTGACGCTTGTAACGCAGGGTTGATGCCACCCCGATGGATCGTTTAAACCGATAAGGAAATCTTATGCATCCCGACAAGGCCTGTCCTGTTGTGCTTTGTTTCGCACAGCGCCCGCGAATCCTGTTGTTTCGACATCCACAGGCTGGGGTGCAGTTAGTAAAAGGAACCATTGAGCGCGGCGAATCACCTGCCGAGGCCGCTTTGCGAGAACTGGCGGAAGAGTCCGGTATCCACAATGCGACAATCTGTGAAGATTTAGGCAGCTGGGTGTCTTGCCACCACGGACAAGTCTGGTCGTTTCAACATTGCGAGGTGCGTGAGCCACTGCCAGAGCGATGGTCTCACCAGACACTGGATGATCACGGGCATGTCTTCGAGTTTTTCTGGGCCTCGCTCGATGAGTTACCGTATGGCGATTGCCATCCTGTGTTTCGTCGAGCGCTGGGTTTTTGATGGAGGCTTTGAAGTACCAAGGACAACTAGCGGCACACGACTGAGGAGCAAAATGGAGATCAACCGCCTGCTCAAGAAGCGACAGTTGAATGTGCAGGAACAGAATGCCGTGACGGCCCATCGGCTGATGACGACCGCAAAATTCTGGCGTAACGCCGGTCTTCCCGTCGCCTTGGTTGGTTATGGCGAAAGCCAGGAAATCGACTGGGCGGGCACCGTGGTACTTGAACTGGAAGTCGATTTCCCCGGCATGCCACGGCTGTATGGTTTGATCCTGAACCAAGCAGAACGGTTCATAGCTTTTGAAATTGACACCGACAGTGATCACCAGTGCGTGGAAACTGAAGAGCGATGGGAAGATGTAACTTCAATTCAGAACCATGCAGTTTCCCAGCGCGGCACTGGTAAGGGTTTCGCTGTAATTGCTCTTCAGGTCAGACGGGAAATTTCAAGATCATGACAGGCAAGGATCGCCGGTAACCTCAGCACAATCCTCTTGTAGGAGCGAGCCTGCTCGCGATGACGCCAGCCCATTCACAGCCACATAAACAGAAAACCCTCAGCCCGTTTAAACAGTAACTCCAGCCTCAAGCAAACGGCTACAACGCCTTGCGCCATTCCCTACGACTACGCCAGAATCCGCCGGCTTGTGCGTCTAGGTCGCGGGTTCTATCGTCTGTCGGTCGCTGAAAAACAGTGATCGGGTTTGGTAGCCCGCCATAACTAGTCGCATCGCGCACCGTTCGCAGACCTGCTTCAGGTCGCTGCTCAATGGTGGCCATGCGCAGGACACCTTCGGGTGTGCCGGTTCCTAGTTACCGGTCTACCAACCCGCGTATGGCCGCCACCTTCGTTTGGTAGCGAATGTGAAGGCTCCTTTTCTAACTAGGAGTTTCACCATGTTCAAAGTCACACCCAATCCCCCAACCACCGACCCCGCATCGCCCTACGAATCCAGCGCCTCGAAAAAGCTTCACGAAGCCGCCGAACGCGCCCTCGATCACTACCTCGGCCCCGCCGAAATCCTGGCCAGCACCAACACTCCGGAACAGATGTTCCTCGCCAACCCGAAATACGACACCGAGTCCCTGCTGGCCAACGCCAGCGAATCCCTCGGCTCGGCCACCACCATGCTCTACGACTTCGCCGCGCTGCTCGACAACCCGCGCCGCAAAACCCTGCTGGGAATCGCCCAGGTCGTCATGCTCGGCGAAATCGCGGTAAATCAGGCTTTGGATAAAGTCGAAATAGCCAAATGACCGCAATGCGACGAGCGCAAAACCTCGTCGCAATCCCCGGGCGCGCCATGGCTGGCACACCGCCACGGCTTGCACCACCCGGCCTCGACTGTCACCCTTCGGGCCGTTCTTCAAGGATCAGAACAAGGAATCAAGGATTGAGTGGTTACGTTCCAAACCCGCCGAAAAACTACCGCTACGAACAAGGTCGAACGTTTCTGCGAGCCGGGGGAGGGAACGCCAGCGGCGCTGAACCAAATGACGACAAAGAATCCGCGCGCGGTTGGGTAGGTTGGGAGGTACGGGGAAACCGGTTATTGGCGCAGATCTGCCCAAGCGAATTTTCGTACGCTGGCAATCTATGTACGCCCTGCCATGACCACAAGCACCAGACTCAGAACGCTGGCGGAATTCTTACGAACGGAGCTGGAGGTAACTGCGATTTATCTCTACAAGGGTGAAATAGGAAGCTATGCCCAGGTAGACCTTGAGAGCCTGCAATTCTGCTGATCCGGTACCGAGCCGGGAGCGATAAGCAGGACCCGCCAACCATGAGTCCCGCCACGACACCCCCTCAAACCTCAGCCTTCACCCCAACCTTCACCGGCGCTTTGCGATACGTCAGCAAAACAATCCCGCTCACCACAATCACTCCACCGACGATCTGCCCTCTGCTGAGCATTTGATCCAGCACAATCCAGCCCATCAACAACGTCGCCAGTGGTTCGATATTCATCACCGGGGCGTTGCGTGGCATGTCCAGTCGGGGCACGGAAATGAACAACACAATGAAGCCGGTCCCATAGAGCACGACAAGCGTGGCAAGGGCCAGCCAGCCGGTTGAAGTGGCGGGGAGGTTGAGTCCGCCGGGGAGGGCGCCGGTCAGGCCGGCCAGGTTGACGCTGCTGAAGACGATGAAGATGGTCAGCAGGCTGCGCACCGAGCCGCGCACTTGGGACAGCTTGTTATCGGTGATCCACAGCGCGCAGGCGAATACGCTGGCGGCGCAGAAGGCGAGTGCGACGCCCAGTAGCCATTCCGGGCCGACGCTCGCGCTGTCTGACAGACGTCCGGGGACGTCCAGTACGAACACCAATCCCACGAGAATCAAGCCCATCAACATCGCGGTGCGCGCGCTTGGTCGTGGGCCGCCCAGCGCCCAGGTCAGCAAGGCCAGCAGGATCGGAAACACGTTGGCCACCAGCAGCGCCAAAGCGACCGGGACCCGCGCGACAGCGGAGTACAGACACAGGCTCTGCGCAGTAATCAGCAGGCCCAACAACAGTTGCCAACGCCACGCGCCCGTCGGCAGACGCAGACTTTGCCGCTGCCACAGAACGAGAACGGCAAGCACCAGCAAGGTCCCGCCCGAGCGCATCAGAATTGCCAGCAGCACACCCGCGCCGTCATCAAAAGCCACCCGTGCCGCGACGTGGTTGCCGGCGAAGGCACAACCCATGCACAACAGAATGATCACGGCGAGATAACGGGGGAAGGGCGGGGGGACGGTTGGCGCAAACTCAGGACGGGACATGGCAGATCTCAAAAATGATAGCCACCCGGGGTGGCTCAGGTTTTTATTATGTTGTCGTACAACTTCCCGATTTGTACCGTAATCAAGCAGGCGCGGCAAGCTCGGAAGGCTTGAGTAACCGCTTAGGCGTGATGCTGGTTGAGTTTCAGAGGTCGTATGACTTGCTTTTTAAGTCCGAGCATCGAGTCGATTTGCCCACTCATCCAGTCGAGCTTGGCCGACCAGAAAATCCACAAATGCCCGGGTTTTGGCCGGCAGCAGTTTCTGGCTGGAAAAGTACAAATAAATCTGCCCCGCATCGACATGCCAGCCCGGCAGAACCCTCTCCAGCGTGCCGTCCTGCAGATACGGCAGCACGTCCGGAACCGCCAACAGCGCAACCCCTAATCCCAAGCGCGCGCACTGACACAGCGCTTGCGGGTCGTTGACCAACAGGCGCGGCGCCAACTCCAGGGGCGCTCGTTGCCCGTCGGGCCCTTGCAACATCCAGCTGCGCACCTTGCCGGTCTGTACCGAGCGCATGGCCAGATGATCCAGCGTCGCCAGCTCTTCGATGTGCCGGATGCGCTGGTGTCCCGAGAGGTATTCCTTCGATGCCACCAGAATCAGATGCGCCGGGGCAATGGCCCTTGCCACCACCCCTTGCGCGAGTTCGATGCCGCCGCCGATGGCTGCATCAAACCCGTCCGCGATGAGATCGACCTGGCGATTGTCGACGTGCCATTCAGGGGTCACGGCGGGGTATTGCTTGAGAAACTCGGGCATCAGCGGCAGCAGAAAATCCCTGGCGAAGCCCGGTGCCGCACTTAGACGCAGGGTGCCGGCAGGCTCTCCGGCATTGCCGGCCACGTCGGCAATCGCCGCTTGAACACTCTCCAGTCCCGAACCGACGTTGGCCAGAAAGCGTTCTCCCGCTTCGGTCAGCGTGAGTTTGCGTGTGCTGCGCTGAAACAAGCGTACGCCGAGGTTGGCTTCCAGTTGCGCGACATTGCGACTGACCGCCGCGGGTGTCAGGCCCAGGCGCCGCGCCGCCGCAGAGAAGCTTCCCGCCTCGGCGCTGCGCACGAATGAGAGCAAATTGCCTAAGGTTTCCATCTGCGAACCTTCAATGAATGATTGAAAGTGATTCTAGTGGGCTTCCACTACTGCTGGAAGATCAAAAGGCGTCTCATAGCCTCATCACCTACATGAGGAAACAGACATGACTATCAGCATCATTGGTACAGGCTCCATCGGCACCGCCATCGCTCGGTTGCTCGTCAACGCAGGCCTGCCGGTCAGTCTGGCCAACAGCCGTGGGCCGCAGAGCCTTGCCGGTTTGGTCGACGAATTGGGTCCACTCGCACAAGCGGTGACCGCTCAGCAAGCCAGTCAGGCGGACATTGTTTTTCTGGCGGTGAACTGGTCGAAGATCCCCGACGCGGTACGCGATCTCGGGCCTTGGGATGGGCGCATCGTGATCGATGCCAACAACCCGATCGAAGCACCACTGTTCAAGCCGTTCGATCTGGGCGGCCAGCCGTCTTCGCAAGTGGTGGCGCAGATGCTGCCCGGTTCGCACGTGGTCAAGGCCTTCAACCATTTGCTCGCGGCTCTGCTGAGCGATCCCTCCGCCGAGGGCGGCAAGCGTGTGCTGTTTTATTCCGGTGAAGATGCCGCGAGCAAAACCAAAGTTGCAGAGCTGATTACTCAAATCGGTTTTTACGGCATCGACCTGGGCGGTGTGCAGCAGGGAATGCTTGCGCAGTTCCCGGGCGGACCGCTGCCAGCCTTGAACCTGGTCAAACATGGTTGACCGCTGAGCCCGGGCAGCCGGGCTTCACATACCAATCGAGGATTCAAAATGTCTGGCTCAGATTCGCGAAATATCAATGAGGTGGAAAACTACGATGCCTTGCTGCGGGCCAACCTGCAGCGCGTGTTCAACGAGCGCGATGCACAGAAGCGCATTGCAGCGGTGCAGGAGCTTTTTGCAGACACACCGACGATGTACGAACCGACTGGCATCGTCACCGGGCGGGCGGCGATTTCAGAGGTGGCCGGTGCGTTGCTGGATCAGTTTGGGGCGGACTTCGCTTTTGTTCCGGAGGGGCGGGCGGTTGGGCATCATGGCTTGGGTTACCTGCGCTGGCATGCGGGCCCGAGCGCTGGGCCGGTAGTCGTCAGTGGCGTCGACGTGGCAGAAATCAAAGCGGGGAAAATCGTGCGGTTGTGGGTGTTGCTGGATGCGCCCCAAGGCTGAGCCGCACGGCAGGGTGGCAAAGGGGATCCCGTTGCCGCCTGTCGCCGACTGCCTATCAGATTAATATCGCGCATTGACATATCGAAAAATCTCGATATCCTCGGCGCATGGAACTGATCGAAATCTTCAAAGCCCTCTCGAACCCGACGCGCCTCAAGATCCTTGAAGGCCTGAAGGATCCCGTCAAGAACTTCCCCCCGCAGGATGAGGGTGACGTTCTCGTCGAGGGTGTCTGCGTGAGCAGCATCCAGGAAGGTATCGGCTTGTCGCAGTCGACGGTGTCGAGTTACCTGGCCACGTTGCAGCGGGTGGGGCTGGTGGAAGTGCGGCGCATCGGTCAATGGACCTACTACAAACGCAATGAGGCTGCGATCAGCGCGCTTGCAGAGATCATAGGGAAAGAGCTGTAAATTTTTTTACTACAGGATATCTAGAATTCTCGATATCCCTCTTTATCGATACGAGGTTTTGCCATGAAAGCGATGATTTTGAAATCCTTCGGCGGTCCTGATTCGTTCGAACTCAGCGACGTGCCCAAACCGGTTCCGCAAGCCGGCCAAGTGCTGGTCCGAGTGCACGCCACTTCCATCAATCCACTGGATTACCAGGTTCGCCGCGGTGACTATCCCGACCTGGTGCCGCTGCCGGCCATTACCGGTCACGACGTGTCGGGCGTGGTTGAAGCCATCGGGCCGGGCGTCAGCGCTTTCGCGCCGGGCGACGAGGTCTGGTACACCCCGCAGATATTCGACGGGCAGGGCAGTTATGCCGAGTACCACGTGGCTGCCGAAAGCATCATCGCCAGAAAGCCTGCGTCACTGAGCCACCTTGAGGCGGCCAGTCTGAGTCTGGTCGGCGGTACGGTTTGGGAAGCGCTGACCGTGCGCGCCGTGCTCCGCGTTGGCGAAAGCATTCTGATCCACGGCGGCGCCGGCGGGGTCGGCCATGTGGCGATTCAGGTGGCCAAAGCCATGGGCGCCAGGGTCTTTACGACCGTGCGCGAGGCCAACGCCGATTTCGTCCGCAGCCTGGGTGCCGACGTGGTGATCGATTACACCCAAGAGGATTACGTCGAAGCGATCATGCGCGAAACCGCCGGGCATGGCGTTGATGTGGTGTTCGACACCATCGGCGGCGATACCCTGTCTCGCAGTGCCGACGCGCTTGCCCAGCTTGGCCGCGTCGTCTCGATCGTCGATATCGCGCAGCCACAAAACCTCGTTCAGGCCTGGGGCAAGAACGCCAGCTACCACTTCGTCTTCACCCGGCAGAATCGCGGCAAGCTCGATGAATTGAGCGCGTTGGTCGAGCGCGGCCAGTTGCGGCCCCACGTTGGCGCGGTCTATTCCCTCGCCGACATCCCGCTCGCCCACGCTCGACTGGAGAGCGCCAACAACGGTCTGCTGGGAAAAATCGCTATCGCCGTCGAGCCTTCACTCATCGTCTGAATCCGCTCACTGATTCTGGAGAAACATCATGGTTTACGAGATCGCTGTGCTGCCCGTTCACCCGCATCAGACTGAAGCCTTCCGACGCGCATTTGCCGAAGTCGAACCGTTGCTCACCCGCGCCAAGGGATACGGCGGCCACTTGCTGGCGCAAGGTATTGAAACCCCCGAGCAGTTCAATCTGATCGTGCGCTGGCAATCGCTTGAGGATCACTCGCCGGGGTTTGAAGAAAGCGAAGATCACCAGCGGTTCATGCTGGGGCTGGAGGATTATTTTTCGGCTGAGCCGAGGGTCAATCACATTGAGGGTGGTGCTTTTCCGGGTGGCGATTTTGGCGTACCGGACAACGGTGCCAGCGTAGGCATCTGAGCGAGCATGTGGCTGTTCGTCACACGTGGCTGTAGCTGGTCGAGCCTGCTTGTGATGAATTGCCACATTAATTGCGCTTCGGCCTGTTCATTGGGCAGGGGTGGCAGGCAAGATGCGCCGATTTCCATATGTCTCGTACTGCTGCTCATCCAAGGAAGGCCACTTGAAAGTCACTCTCCACGCTTCCCTGCGCCCTGAAATCTGGCCAGCCGTTGTTTTATTGCTGCTGGCAAGCCTGATCACGACCGGCTGCACGCGCTCCCATTCTCCAAAACCGGTGGAGCGCGATCCTTGTCTGGATGCCGGTCCAGCACATACAACGGCCTACGCCAAATGCATGAGCGAGCGGAAAGAGCGCCAAGCTGAAGCGCTCAGAATACTGCTCAGTGATGATCCTGCGGACAATCCGCAACGGCAAGTAGCCGTGCCAGGCGACAGCGATTTCCAACCGTCAGATTTTCCTGACGACCCGATGCCAGCGAGTTTTCGCATGCCTTCCGACCTCAATCTCAAGGATACCCGGGCGTTTCCTTACAAGGCTCGCATCAGCTGGAAATACGTGTCGGATCGCTTCCTGCCGAGTTCAAAGGAATCCGCGCGGATGATGCAGGTGGACCGCCTGATAAAGGCGGCCGTAACGGCGGATGGGTTCGCGAAGTGGGGGTGCACGGTCACCGGCGGAAAGCGTCAGGTGTGGGTTTTCTACACCCTGGACGACGCGGCCTTTGTCAGCCGTGTGCAGGCAGCTCTGGCGCAGACCGGGCCTTATCCGATTGAATTCAGCAGCCGTAAACAGGCAGATGTCAGTGCTGAGGTGCCGAACACCGAGCAAACTCGACTGACGCCCAAGCGATGCCTGGAGTGAAGACTCTCAACGGATAACCTCTTCAAACGGACTTCTCTCATCGCAAGGAGTCCGTAGTCGCTTCAGAAACGTTCGTTGCGGGCGCAGCGATCATCTCATGCCGACCGCAACCTCTTCAGCACACCGATTTTCCTCCAACGTTAGCCCAGCGCTTTGGTGGTAGGCTGCATCCCTCAGCCGTACTTTCTGTACTCCTGAATTGCCCTTTCCGAAATCTGCGCCGGCTCAGTTGCTGGCGTTGATGGATTTCCCCTGCGGACTACAGCCATGCGCCTGCCAGATTTCATTCTCGAAAACCTAGAGCCGATCCTGCAGGCCTGGGAAGATTTCGCCCGCACCATCGAGACGCCGGGGGTGGAGCTCGATAACGTCGCGCTGCGCGATCATGCCGAGCAGATGTTGCGCGCCATCGTCATCGATCTGCGGACCAAGCAGACCATGAGCGAACAAATCGCCAAAGCCCAGGGCCAGGCGCCGCGCGACGATGAAGAAACAGCTGCGGAAACCCACGCGGTGACGCGGCTGATGGCCGGTTTTACCATCGATCAGATGGTGTCGGAATATCGCGCGCTGCGCACCAGTGTGCTGAGCCAGTGGCTGCGTCAGGTCAAGGATGGCAAATCGGTGAATGTCGACGACATGACGCGTTTTCACGAAGCCATCGACCAGGCGCTGGCCGAGTCGATTGCCAGCTATTCACGCGCCGTCGAGGCTTCGCGCAACGTGTTTCTGGGGATTCTCGGCCATGACTTGCGCACGCCGCTGGGGGCGATTCTGCTCGGTGCGGATATGTTGCGTCGTACCGAAGCCACCGACCCGCGCACCGGCAAAGTCGCCAGGCAGATCTACGCCAGCGTGCAGCGCGCCAGCCAGATCGTGGGCGACCTGCTGGATCTGACGCGCTGCCAGATGGGGCCGGGGATTCCGGTGAAAAAATCCCTGATCGATCTCAGCCCTGTGTGCGAGCGGGTTATCGAGGAAATCCGCGCCTTTCATCCACAGGCCAACGTGCGGTTCGATGCAAAGGAAGCGGTGATGGGAGCGTTCGATGGCGCCAGGATGGAACAGGTGTTTTCCAACATCATCAGCAATGCGGTGACCCACGGCGATAATCAGTTTCCGGTTTCGGTTGCACTGGAAGCTCAGGAGGATTTCGCGGTGTTCACAGTGCACAACGGCGGGGAACCGATTCCGGAAGACGTGTTGCCGTTCATCTTCAACCCGATGGGGCGCTTCTCGCAGCGCTCCGTAGTTGATCACGGACCCGTCGCTGGCCTCGGGCTGGGCCTGTTTATCGCCTCGGAAATCGTCGCCTCGCATGCCGGCTCGATCGAAGTCAGCTCTGACCTGAAGGGCGGAACCGTGTTTCGCGTAAAGCTTCCGATTGATGCCGAAAGCCCCGTCACCATATAGGCCAATCGATGGAGGGCCGGCCCCGGCCCTCCAGCCTGATCACTCCTCCATCACCTCAACCAAACCGCGATCCTCACCCAGGAACCCGCCGCTCTGGTGCTGCCACAGCCGCGCATAGGTGCCGTTTTTCTCCAGCAGTTGCGCGTGGGTGCCTTGTTCGATGATGCGGCCTTCGTCCATGACGATCAGCCGGTCCATGGCCGCAATGGTCGACAAGCGGTGGGCGATGGCGATCACGGTTTTGCCCTGCATCATTTCATCGAGGCTTTCCTGAATCGCGACTTCAACTTCGGAATCCAGTGCGCTGGTGGCTTCGTCGAGCAGCAAGATCGGTGCGTTCTTCAGCATCACCCGGGCGATGGCGATGCGTTGGCGCTGCCCGCCGGAGAGCTTGATACCGCGTTCGCCGACCAGCGTGTCGTAGCCGCTGTGGCCCTGCTTGTCGCTCAACTGGCTGATAAAACCATCGGCCTGAGCGTTCACCGCCGCGCGATGGATGTCTTCGTCGGTGGCGTCCGGGCGACCGTAGGCGATGTTGTCGCGGATCGAACGGTGCAACAGCGAGGTGTCCTGGGTGACCATGCCGATCACGCTGCGCAGGCTGTCCTGGGTGACCTCGGCGATGTTCTGCCCATCGATGCGGATCTCGCCGCGATCAACGTCATAGAAGCGCAGCAGCAGGTTGATCAGCGTCGACTTGCCAGCACCGGAGCGGCCGACCAGGCCGATTTTTTCGCCGGGGCGAATATGCAGGGTCAAGCCGTCGAGCACCTGGCGTTCGCCGTTGTAGTTGAAGCTGACATTGTCGAAAACCACTTCGCCGCCGGCAGGCTCAAGCACTTTGGCATCCGGTGCGTCCTGGACTTTCGGACCGCTGGTCAGGGTGGCCATCCCGTCCTGGACGGTGCCGATGTTTTCGAACAGCGAAGTCATCTGCCACATGATCCAGTGCGACATGCCATTGATGCGCAGCGCCATGGCGGTGATCGCCGCGACGGCGCCAGTGCCGACTTCGCCCTGATGCCACAGCCACAGCGCGTAACCGCCGGCACCGAGAATCAACGCCACCACCAGCGCCTGATTGACGATTTCGAACTGACTGACCAGCCGCATCTGGCGGAATCCGGTGAGCTTGAAATCTTCCATTGCCGCACGGGCAAAGTGCGCTTCACGCTTGGAGTGCGAGAACAGTTTGACCGTGGTGATGTTGGTGTAGGCATCGGCAATCCGCCCGGTCATCGACGAGCGCGCATCGGCCTGTTCCTGGCCGACTTTGCCCAGACGCGGCACGAAATACACCATCGCCAGCCCGAACAAAACGATCCACGCCAGAAACGGCAGCATCAGCTTCAGCGCAAAGCCACCGGCCAGCGCTATGATCGCAATGAAGTACACGCCGATGCCGGGGAGAATTTCGATCAGGGTGAACAGCACCTCGCGCACCGACAACGCAGTCTGCATGACCTTGGTCGTCACCCGGCCGGAGAACTCGTCGGAGAAGAACGACAGACTTTGCCGCAGCATCAACCGGTGAAAGTCCCAGCGCAGGCGCAGCGGCAGATTGATCGCGAGGATCTGATGCTGGACCATCGTGCGCAGCGCCACCAGACCAATGCTGACTACCAGCACGATGCCGATGCCCCACAACACGCGGCTTTCCTCATCACCGGCGGCGCCGCCGGATTGCCAGGTCGAGAGCAGATCCACCACTTGCCCAAGGAAAGAAAACAGCCACGCCTCGTAGATCGACACGCTGGCGCTGAGCAGGGCGAAGGCCAGAATGTAGCCGCGCGCGCCCCGGGTGCAGGCCCACAAGAAGCGCATCAGGCCGACTGGCGGTGGCGGCGCCTCGTCGGGCGGGAAGGGGTCGAGCCTTTCTTCAAACAGGCGAAGCATTGCTATCTCCGAAGTGATCAGGGTGTGGGGATTCTGCCATCTATCGGCGGTGTTGCGGGGTTTAGCGTCGTGTTGCAGATAAAAGCTTGTGCCTTTTCTTTACCGCAGCCAGGCGCAGAAGCTCAACGCAATCGTGCCAAGCGCAACCTTTCGTCGCTGATCCAGACCTGATGCCGCACGCTCATCAACCTCTTTGAACTCTCGCGCAAGCTGCTCCGTCATCTTCTATGTGGGGGCTCGAGGCAATGTTGCCGTGTAGTCCCGTTTTTCCGTTTTCAAGTCAGAACGCGAGGGGCCACATGAATACTCAAGACAGCAGGGCAGGCTTTGAATCAGGTGATCCGAACAGCAAGCCTGGACAGGCTTTTGAACATTTGAAGGACGACGTCAACGAAGCAATTGGCGGCGCGCGGCAACAGGCCGACGCGCAATTCGGACAGTACCGCGACACCGCGGCCGAACAGATAGAAGCATTGGCCCAAGGGGCAAAGAGCTTCGTCTCTGAGTTGCAGGACAAGGACACGCTGGGCATGTCCGACTACCTGACGGATATGGCGGACTCCATGACCGGGCTGGCGGGCAACTTGCGCGGCAAGAGTGCCGAGCAATTGCTGCACGATGCGGCGGATCTGGCGCGCAGCAATCCGGGCCTGTTCATCGCCGGCAGCATTGCTATCGGTTTCGGCCTGTCGCGGTTTCTCAAAGCCGGCACGGCCGCAGCAGCGACGGTCAGCGCCGAACATGATCCGGCGGCGGGCACGACATCGACGCCACCGCCAGCCGATTACGGTGCGCAGCGACCCTATGAATCGTCAGTGCCGTCATCGGCCCACGCCAATCCGGGACTGGCCACCGGCATCACCCCGACCTCGCCCAGTGACAGCGATCACCCCGCTGATTTTGCCGCGGCTTCCGTACCGCACGCACCCGACGCCAAAGGAGAACTGTGATGAACAGAGATGAATCTGATCTGAGCGGGGCAAGGCCCCTCGGCCAAACGGATGACGCTTCGGTGGTCGGTCTGTTGCGGCAACTGTCGCGCGAGGTGCCAGCGTTGTTCACCAAGGAACTGGCATTGGCCAAAGCCGAACTGCAGAACAGCCTCAGCACGCTGAAGGCGGGCATCGGTGCGGTGGCCGGTGGTGCGATCGTGTTCCTCGCCGGCTTCATCATTCTGCTGATGTCGGCGGTGTACGGCCTGAGCATGTTCATGGCGCCATGGCTGGCCGCGCTGATCGTCGGCGTGGTGGTGATGATCATCGGCCTCGCCATGCTGCAATCCGGGAAGAAGCAATTCGAGCCATCTCACTTCAAACCTGATCGCACCCTCGACGCCTTGAACAAGGATCAGGAAGCGCTGCGGAGGAAAGTCTCATGAAAAGCGAACTGGATATCGAAGCGGAAAAAAGCCCGGAGCAGATCGAGCGCGAAATCGATGCGCAACGCGCGAGCATCGGCAACATCGTCGATCAATTGGAAAGCAAGTTCACTCCCGGGCAGATGATCGATCAGGCTTGGGGAATGATGCAGAGCAACGGCTCGACGTTCTTCACCAATCTCGGCACCAGCGTGCGCAATAACCCGATGCCGGCGGTGCTGACTTCGGTGGGCCTGCTCTGGTTGATGATGAGCCAGAATCGCCCGCCAGTGCAGCAACCGACCTATCGCAGCGGGCCGGATCAGGACAAGGCCGGCGAGTGGGCCGACGGTTTGGCCGACGGCATCGACAGCGCCCGCGGGCATTTGCACTCGACTACTGACTCGCTGAAGGGTGGTTATGAGGCGCTGAAAGGCAAGGCCAGCCACTTGGGGGAAAACGTCGGTGCAGCGAAGGAAAATCTAAGCCATGCGATGCACGACGCCAGTGATCGACTGTCGCGTAATTCGCAAGTGCTTGGCCAGCAATTCAGCCACATGCTCAAGGAGCAACCGCTGATGGTGGCTGCCGCCGGGGTCGCACTCGGTGCATTGCTCGGCGCGGCGTTGCCGACTACGTCTACTGAACAGCGCTACATGGGCCGCACCAGCGCGGGCATGGTCGATAAAGCCAAGCAGAAAGCTCAAGAAGGGTACGAAGCCGTGCGCGACACGGTGACCCGGACCACCGAGCAAACCGAAGTGGAGACCAAGCCGGAACCGGCGCGGCCTTCGTCTTCCGATTTGTCGCAAGGTCTGGGGACTTCCTGACGGTGAAAGATAAGGGAGGCCGCTTTGGGCCTCCCTGTTTTGTACTGCGGGTTAAGCTGCTACGTCGTTCTGCAGGCCTTTCAAATATTCCACTAGCGTCTGCGCACACGCTTCAATCGCGCCGTCGACCACGAGTTCGAAACCATGGGTATTCTCGGTCGGGATCGCGATGCATCCGGCTTGGGCGCTGATGCCTGAACTCATCACCGCGCTGGCATCGGAAGCGAAATCCACCAGCAGGGCGAACTGTGGATCGAAGCCGCAACGCTTGGCTGCGTCGGCCAACGCCATGACCACGCCGCGCGAGTAATAGCCTTTCTGGTCGCCGGTATCGATGATCGGGTCGACGCTCAATCGCGTTGCGTATTCGCTCATCACCGGACCGACTTCCACGGCGATTGTGGTGTCGCCGGGCAGGTGTGCAGCGGCGTACATTGCGCCGGCGTTGCTTTCTTCCTCAAGTGTGGTGAAGACGAAGTAGGTGTCGTGCGCCAATTCGGTCCGGCTGCGCTTGAGTTGCTCGGCGGCCTGGAGCATGGCGACCACAGGCGCGCGGTCATCGAGAAAATGCGCGGCGGTGGCATCACCTACCCGGAACGGCGTGCGCCAGTGCTGGCTGAGCACAACCCGCGTACCCGGACGCACGCCCATGCCTTGCAGGGTCTGCTGATCATGGCGGGTGATGATGTGCACGTCTTTCCATTCCACCGCGCCGCTCATCACATCCTTGCCCTGCGGCGAGCCTGTGGTGGCGTGCATCGAACCGAACGAGAGCACGCCGGGCAGGGTTTGCGCGTCGCCGAGAATATCCACCGGACAGACACCGAAATTCACCGGGTTCGCACCGCCGAGGGCAACTACCCGCAACGTACCGTCCGGCTCGACGCGTTTGACCAGCATGGCGATCTCGTCCATGTGGCCCATGATGCGCACAGCGTGCTCGCCGTCCGGATCGGGCTCGCGACCCTTGAGCAGGCCGATGACGTTGCCGGCCCGATCGGTCCAGACCTCGTCGCAATGGCGCCGCAGTTCTTCCAGGCAGATCGCCCGGACCTCGTCCTCCTGACCGCCGGGCCCGCGTGCCATGAGCAAGCGGCTCAATAGTGTTTGGGTGGATTGCTGTGTGTTGCGCGGCAAAGGCGTTTGGTTATCCGACATGCGTACTGACCCTCCTTGTATCGGCGGACGTGTATCGACCGCTCAGAATTTAGGGGGCAGATTGGCGGGAAAATTCAGATTGCGTGGTGCCAGGCTATTCGCGATGCCGCTGGACCTGTGGGAGCGAGCCTGCTCGCGAAAGCGGTGTGTCATTCAATGTAGATGTGTCTGATCTGGCGCCTTCGCGAGCAGGCTCGCTCCCACAGGGATTTGGGTTGCGCTGAAGACTGTGGCCTTGCCCCGGACCATTGTGGGAGCGAGCCTGCTCGCGAAAGCGCTGGGTCAGGCGATGATGATGTTGAATGTGCCGGCGCCTTCGCGAGCAGGCTCGCTCCCACAGGGATTTGGGTTGGGCTGAAGATTGTGGCCTTGCACCGGACCATTGTGGGAGCGAGCTTGCTCGCGATAGCGCTGGGTCATTCAATGTGGATGTATCTGATCTGGCGCCTTCGCGAGCAGGCTCGCTCCCACAGGGATTTGGGTTGGGCTGAAGATTGTGGCTTTGCACCGGACCATTGTGGGAGCGAGCCTGCTCGCGATAGCGCTGGGTCAGGCGATGATGATGTTGAATGTGCCGACGCCTTCGCGGGCAAGCCCGCTCCCACAGGGATTTGAGTTGGATTGAAGAGTTGCGTTTGTCAGCGGTTGTATTTCAGCGCTTCGACAAACGCTGCAAACGCTGCCGAGCTCTGGCGCCGGTTCGGGTAATACAGGTGATAGCCCTGAAACGTCGGGCACCACTCTTCCAGCACTTCCACCAGTCGCCCATCGGCCAGATACGGCGCGACCAATTGCTCGGGCACGTAGGCCACGCCGATGCCGTCCACGGCGGCGTTGAGCACATGCATGATGCTGTTGAACACCAACTGCCCATCGACCTTCACGCTGAAATCCTGGCCCGTGTGCGCAAACTCCCAGGCGTATATCGCGCCGGCCGGTTGGTGGCGGATGTTGATGCAGGTGTGTTCCGTCAACTGATGGGGCGTGGCGGGGGCCGGGTGGCGGGCGAAGTAATCGGGCGAGGCGACCACGGCCAGACGCCAGTCCGGGCCGATGCGCACGGCGATCATGTCTTTGCTGATCGATTCACCGAGACGAATGCCGGCGTCGAAGCGTTCCTTGACCACATTGGTAAATCCGTAATCGACGTAAAACTCCAAGGTGATGTCCGGGTAGTCCTGCAAAAACTTTGCAAGCATCGGCCGAATGCACAATTCGATCTGATCGTCTGTGCAGGAAACGCGGATCGTGCCGCTGGGCTTGTCGCGCAATTCGCCAAGGGCTTCGAGCTCGGCGCTGATCTGCTCGAACAGCGGCGCAATCGAATGCATCAAGCGTTCGCCAGCCTCGGTCGGCGAGACATTGCGCGTCGTACGAGCGAGCAAGCGGATACCCAGACGCTGCTCCAGCGCGCGCACCGTATGACTCAGCGCAGACGGCGTGACGCCGAGGCGGGCGGCAGCCTTGGTGAAGTTTTGCTCCTGCGCCACCGCCAGAAAGGCCTGCAGGTCGTTGACTTTGGCGTTGCTCATTGCTGAATTTTTCTCAAAAGCACATGAAGATTACCGCTACTAATCAAGTTAAGCCCGATCCGTCAAGCTTTGCAGCCTGAGTAGCGGGGCAGAAGGCCTCGATGATTTCTTCTTCAAGACAGGTTTTCGCATGACGGCCCAAGTAATCGATACCCCGACAGCCCAGCCCATGGAAGCGTCCACTGCCGGCGAGCAACCGGCGTACTGGAGCGGTGTGTTCGCGATGACCCTGTGCGTCTTCGCCCTGATCGCCTCCGAGTTCATGCCGGTCAGTCTGCTCACTCCAATGGCTACGGACTTGCACATCAGTGAAGGCCTGGCCGGCTACGGCATTGCCATCTCTGGCGCGTTCGCGGTGCTGACCAGCCTGACGATCACCAGGCTCGCCGGCTCGATGGATCGCAAGCGCCTGTTGCTGCTGTTGACGGCGCTGATGTGCGCGTCCGGGCTGGTGGTCGGCCTGGCGCCCAATTACACGGTGTCCATG